>JAQGHT010000812.1 GCA_028291565.1 Planctomycetaceae bacterium
TTTCCCGCCACTGGGCTTGCCCCAGTGGTTCAACGGCTTTTGCACTACTTTTCGCGTATTCAACTCAGAAGTTTGCGAGACCCCCGGAGTTTCGATCCCAACGGAGTGCCCACCGGCCAAATCTGAAGTTTGAACACCCGACCCCGGAAACGCGCCGCCGGTCCGCGGCTGGCGGTACAGCATCCCCGATGCGAGCACGAATCCATCAAGACCGCAAGATCCCAGGACTTGGAAGCCCAGGATGTTTTGTTCTCGCAGCAAGCGGCAAAGCTCGTCGAGATCGCGATGCTCGAGGGGTGGCCAACCGTAATGAATACCGTGCTCGAAGTGGTCTCGCCAATGCTGGACAATCCACTCCGCAGGCACCGTTTCAATGTCCAACAGGATACTGGGACCTGCCACATGTTCAAAATGGTGTGCAATGACTCCCGAAAAACAGACGTCAATGAAATCGTGAGGCCCGGGACCGTCCCGATATTGAGTGTGCAGAATGAGGGTCTGCTGTTCCAGATGGATGGACAGGGCATAGACAAAGTTGTCGTGAATGTTGACGCTCATCATCGGTCTCCTGGGAGCGAGGCTGCCAAAAGCGGCTGACAGGATCCGCCAAGGCGCATCATAACGCTGTCCGTTGATCCTCGCGCGTTTTCAAACAGCTATTATGTGTCTGTCCGTTCCAATAGTCCGTCGCCTAGATTCCGTTGAAGAACTGCATTCGAAGCATTATTCGTCCCTCTCTTCGCTCAATCTAACGGCAAGCGAAGTTCAAACGAGAGTCCGGAAGGCGAATTGATTCTGCAGTTGAGCGAGCCTCGGAGATCGCGGGCCAGTCGATGGGATAATGCTAACCCTAAGCCGATTCCGGGCGCTGATTCTGCGGCTTGCGAGGAGGACTTTTGGAATGGCTGAAATAGTGTTCGGCGAGCTGCTGCCGAAAGACCCCGGCCAAAGTCACGGACTTGAATGCTGACATCGTTGGCGTGCACTTCGACGCGGCACAAGATACGTGGATCGGTTGCGTCGCTCGCATATTTGCAGGAATTGTCGATCAGGTTGAACAGGATCTGTTCAACGGCCACGGCGTTCGTTGTCAATTTCGCCGAACGGGCAGGTTCGACGAGATGAAATACAAGCGAGAGCGAAGTTTCGGCCACGCGTTGTTCCAGACGCGGCAGGCAGCGATCGAAGAGATCGCCCAAGGTCAGCGTTTCATTTCTGGCAGTCGATCGTCCGTGTTCCAGGCGGGCAAAAGCCAGCACGTTTTCGACCAGGTGCGTTAAGCGGTTTGCTTCGCGATTGAGCGTCTGGAAATAAGTCTGACGCTGGTCGGGATCATTGACCAGGCCCTCGCTTAACATCTCGGTGTACAGCCGAAATGTGGTCAACGGCGTGCGCAGTTCGTGGGTCACGGCCGATACAAATGCCGCTCGCCGCTCGCTGAGACTCAGGGTGGCCCACATCAGCCAGCCGAAGGCCAACGCGACGATGAACAATAAACCCCAGACCACGAACAGGGGCAGCGGCCAAGGTGCGGGCAGTCCGTTTTGAACGGGAATCAGCCGGATCGGGAGCGACACCATTTGCCAGGGGCTGGCCGTTTGCAACCGATCGGGTTGATCGGGGACCAGCCGGACGCGTGTGGACAGCCCGTCGAGTTGTGTGTTCAGAAGCGCTTCCCATTCCACCCAGTTCAGCCAGCACAGTTCGACGATCGGGATCCGCGATTTGCCCATCATGACGCGTCGGGCGAGGACGAGTTCCTGGCCGACCCAGATGGCGTGTAACGGGGCGACAGCCCGCGCCGAATCGACAGGTGGGGGAACCTGTTGTTGACTGACTACGGCAATCTGGGTGAGTTGCTGGACCAGTTGATTGCGAGTTTGAGATTCCCGGCTGGCAATTTGCGGCGACGCAACATTTTGTTGCAGCCTGATTCCCGGCTCATTTTGTTGTGGGTCTGGCCAGACAATCAGACCGTTCAAACTGCCGTCGTGGTGGAGTTCGGAACCGGTCGGACCAGTCGGCAATTGCCACAATTGTTGAGCTGAATCGAGCTTTTTGATCCAATCCTCGCGTACGAGCGGGCATTCTGCAGTCAGGGGCCGCGTTTCGTTCGTGCGCCCGTCTGTGCGGATTGTCCAGCGGCCGTCGGCATCGCGCAGCACGTAGCCCTTAACAAGAGTTGACGCCAATACTGGTGTGTTCAGGAATCGAGTTGAGAACGAGGGCCTGGTGATTTCAATCGCGAGCAGCGGAGCTACAAGTGAATCGAGACGCCACAATGCGTTGCGGACTTCGCTCTCCAGCAGGGCCTGCTGCCGGGCTTGGTCCGAACGCCAGGCCAATTGGGTCAACCAACCGACGGCCGCAGTCGCGGACAGCAGGCAGACTCCAAAAATCAACCAGGCAAATACAGGACGCCGCATTGGGGGCCTTCAGTAGGACAGGTTTTCAACCTGTCCGATGAATTCTAGCAATAGGTTGCGCGATTCCGATGGAGTTCCTCATTGAGGGCGGATTGACCAATGGCGTTCGGTTAGTCCGCTCTAATTCTATCATGCGATCAATGGTTGGGATTACCATCCGGCTTACACCGGACGCTCGCCTTGGTGATCTGGAATGAATTGGTAGCCGCGGCCCCAGATTGTTTTTAAGACGCGTGGATTTGCCGAATCGTCGCTCAGCTTTTCTCGCAGCCGGGTGATGTGCATGTCGACGGTCCTGGTATTCAAACCTTTGGGATTCAAGCCCCAGACCCCCGCCAGCAATTGTGCTCGAGACACTACCTGGCCGGATCTCTCGGCCAGGAAGGCCAGGACCTCGGCTTCTTTCTCGGACAAGTCGACCTGGCGTCCGTCGGTCATCGTCAGTTTGCGGCTTTGGACGTCGACGATTCCTCCGTCGAACGGCACTTGAACCGGAAGCGTGGGACGAACGGGGACGCGGCGCAAGACGGCACCCACTCGGGCGAGCAATTCACGCAGGCTGAAGGGCTTGACGACGTAGTCATCGGCTCCCAGCTGCAAGCCTTCTACTCGCTGATTTTCCGCGCCGCAGGCGGTCAAGACAATGATTGGCAATTCGGGCCGGGCGGCGCGCAGGACACGCAAGATCTCCCAGCCCGAATTGCCTGGCAGGACCATGTCCAGTAACATCAAGTCGAACTCTCCCGTGAGGGCTTTTTGCAGACCGTCGTCACCACGGGCGGCTTCGGTTGGCTGATGGCCTGCCGAGCGCAGCGCGTCCATGATTCCACGACGGATTGCCGCGTCATCTTCAACGACGAGTGTTCTGGGAGACGGCATCGATGCGTCCATCGGCTTTGATTGCGGAATACGTATCAGGTTTCGACAAACCGTACCACGGATCATTCAACGGACTGAGGAACAACTCCGAGTATACTCGAGCGACTAGCAGTTCGCGTTCCTGGACCACCAATTCCTTGGCAAACCAGGTATGAATTCGAAAATGCAGCTGATATTGGTTTCTCACGGTGTCTTCGCTGATCGATTGGGTCAAATTGCGCATCTGCCGCAATATCGGGTTCTCGACAACAGCCTTACTGATGGCAATTCTGCCCGCAACGGCGGCTGGTGCTGCGGCTGCGACGGCCTGTTGGGCCGCGCCCGTCGGCATGGACTCTGCGTTGTAGAGCAGGGCGACCTTACTCCAAATGGAGTCATCCTGGCCGATTCCAACGGGAGATGTGGGCGTGACTTTTGCCGTCTGACAATCGCTATTCCAGCGTTCGAGTAACGCATTGAGTTGCGTTTGATGATAGGCGGCGCGCTGATGCTGGAACATGCTGCCTTCGGCTTGAGAGAATCGGACTGCGGCCGGACCACTGAGCTGCAGTTCTCTGACGAAGGCTCCAGCTCCATAAAGGCCTGGTAGCACATCGACCGCGCGACCCTGATGATCCAGGACCAGATGCAGGCTGTTGCCGGTGATCGTGCGTTTGATCTGGCGGCCGTCACCGAAATCGATGGTGATGATGGGGACGGCTCGGACCGACTGCCAATGCAGCACGAAGTGATTGGCCAGGAGTTCTCGAACTTGGGCGTTCGGATACAGCGTTGTGCGGAAGAACCGGCTGTTCGCGCAGCTCAGTTCGTCGGTCAGCTTTCCCAGCAACCGCAGGGACAGCACGGGCTTCTTGTCGCGTCGAGCGACCTGCAAGGCTTGATCGAGATCCGTATACCAATACAGTCCCGAGTACTGCGCCTCCTTCTGTTGTGCGACAGTGTCCAAAACTTCGGACCAGTGCGGCGCCTGTTTCAATTCTTCGTGACTCAGCAGATACTGGACCGCTTCCGGCCCGAGATTACGCAGTTCCTGAACAGCGGTATGATCAATTTCAGACCCCGGCTTGAGGGCTCGCGCCGCAAAGCCGGCCAGATCTTGTGCCTGGCTCTGTTGCGCCGTCCATAGAAGAGTCCCACACACGGCGATCAGTCCCGCGACTCCGATTCTCCACAGAGGGTTTTGTCGGCAGTTCATCATCGGCTTCCTTTTCCAAGAGTCTGCATCGCAGGGCACCCCGTTGTGCGCTGCCGTGCATCAAGCATGTTATGCGGAAAAAGGGAGGCGAAATGTAACAAGGGTGTAACGGGACAGAATCAGCAGCCACCAATTAATCACGGACTTTTTAGAGAATTGCTCAAGAATGGAGGTTTAAGACGTACCGTCACAACCTGATCTTGATCCAGATTCCTGTTTGTACTAGCTTACGCAACGATTTACTCCACTTCCTACGGTCTGTGATCGACTGCTTCTCGACGTTTTCGTCGCGCAGCAATCTTCGAATCTCCCCGATTCGAACCCACCTATCCGTCCACAATCCCCGCTACA
>JAQGHT010000823.1 GCA_028291565.1 Planctomycetaceae bacterium
CAGAAACAGGATCCACGCGCCGCCCGCCGATATTGTCGTCGCAAGCAGACCTGGCCGCAGTCCCCCGCAACAGGCAACCAGCATCACGACTGGAAAAAATGTGATATAGGGATAATTGCTCTCCAAGACGGGCCAGAGAGGCCAGCGAAGCAGCAACGCGGCGAGTGTCGCGATCACCGCGATGAGCAGATATGTTGAGTCGTCCGTGGTGCGGCTGACTTGTGGCATCAATCGCGGAGCTTCGGAATTCAGTGATCCCACGGAATCTCCCTTGAGATCGCGTCCTGTGCGGCACGACTCGTTCGGTTCGACCCTTGGGTTTTCGGTGCGATACATTCGTGGCGTCCGGTACGCTGTTACGTCACAACACTCCTGCCCCGCAGTGTTCCAACTTGTGGTCGTTCGAAGATCCTGACGGTATATTCGGGTTTCGTAAGTGGTGGTCTGCCGCTCGATTTTAAACGTGGAGGGAAAATCGACAGTATCAAGATACTCTATATCATGAAACGACCGATGTAGCGAAATTGCATCACGAATGATCGAACATTGCAGGGTGATTGAATCGAATAATCCGAAACGGGGTTCTTATTGGACCGTTCGGACTGGCTGTAGCGATTTTGTCAATTGCCGCGAGAGCACTCGAATTGTGTGGGAACATCCACGCCTTCAGCTTCAACCCACCATGTCTCAGGTGAATCGGGCAAACCCCAATCGATGCCCATTTCCCGCCCCCGAACCTTTCTCTACATCGAACCGATGTCCATATTGGCAATTGGTCATGGAGTGTGTAGGGTGGAACGAAGGATTTATACCGCGTACGGTTGAGAATGAGGCGTCCAATCACGAGACCCGTTCGTCATCAGAAGTTAAAAATGACACTCACCGCGGATCAATTTGAATTCCTTCGCCATTTGCTCGACCAGCAAATCGGGATGTCTTTGGAAGCGGACCAGCAACTCTTCGTCACACACCGCCTGCTTCCGGTCGCCAGGCGGCATGGCTGGAATGACCTGGATTCACTGCTGGCTCAGCTGCGAGATCCGCGTGACAACCGACTGGTCCAGGAGGTGAGCGAAGCGCTCGTGACACACGAAACCTCTTTCTTTCGTGACGCCCATTATTACGATGAACTCAGCGACCACGTTCTGCCACGTCTGATCGCCCGCCGGACTCCGGAACGTCGTTTGACGATCTGGTGTGCCGCCTGTTCCACCGGCCAGGAAGCCTACAGCGTGGCGATGCTCCTGCGCGAGCGTTTCGCAGAACAACTTCGCGGCTGGAACATCGAACTGTTGGCGACCGATCTGTCATCCCGGGCGTTGGAGCAGGCTCGGGCCGGACAGTATTCGGACGTGGAAGTTCGACGCGGCATCTCGGATTGCCGCCTCACTCAACATTTCCACCGTGAACCCAACGGCTGGCGCATCGACGATCATGTAAAACAGATGGTCCGGTTCCAGCAAGCCAATCTGATTGGCGGCTGGCCGCAATTGCCGCTCCAGGATCTGGTACTGTTGCGAAACGTCCTGATCTACATGAGCCCCAGCACGCGACAATCGATCATCACACGGATCCAAAAACTGCTGCATCCTGAAGGCTGCCTGATGCTGGGGAGCACAGAAACAAGCAACCTTCCAGACCGCAACAAAGTTTGCATTCAGGGAAACTCGCCAATTTCGCATCGTTCAACAGCGCATTAACGCATGAGATTTCATTTCCCTTCACGTTGATGAAAGTTTTGCGATGTTCATCGCTTTTCATTCGACAATCGGAAATCACTGTCCTATGGGCTGACTGCGCTGAATTCTGTACCCAATTGGCGAGCAATCCGTACCCGATCGGCGGGAATGTGTACCCAATTGGCGAGTAATCCGTGCCCGATCGGCGAGAATGTGTACCCAATTGGCGAGTAATCCGTACCCGATCGGCGGGAATATGTATCCAATTGGCGAGAATTCTGGAGACTATTCGCTAATCGCCCGCCCCCCCGCTTGCCGGGGTGGTTCAACGGCCTTTGCACTACTTGAGGTAACAGAACTCTCTGGATAAAGAGTAGTGCATAGGCCGTGGACCCACCGGAACAAGCCCGGTGGCGGATGATTGGAGGAAAGCGTCGATTCTGTACCCAATTGGCGAGAAATTGCCTTCGACATTGCCCTGTGATGTGCAGCCAACGACTCCGCTGTCCAGGCCGGCTGCGCGACACGTCAATTATTTGAACGAATTTGTACATGTCGGTTTTCCCAGGCGCTTTCTCTGCACACGCGTAGCAGATTCTCAAAACGAATTCGCGCGTCATTTCCGCTCCGCCGAGTTGGCCAGCTGATTCAGTGACTGTGAATTACCGTTCTTATTACCAGACCAGAATTCCGCATTGCAAATGCCTGAGCTCAAGTGATTACCATTGGGCCGTGCTTTGCCAACTCAATTCGCGACCGCGGTTTTGCCGAGTCATTTCAAATACTGCAACTTCGCTGATTTCTTGCCGCAGGATGACTTAGAAGGGC
>JAQGHT010000841.1 GCA_028291565.1 Planctomycetaceae bacterium
GTGTTTTGTGTTATCGATCAGAACTACAAAACACCAAACACGAAACACCAAACACTGCGGGGGATCAGCGAAAAGTGTCCAAAAAACTTGCGTCTTGGGTTTGTATCGGTCCATGATTCATCCGGGCTAGGCCAAACTCGGTACAGCCCAGCCTGCGCGATAGGCTCTGCGAATCAATCCGTCTGCTTTCGGCAGATCTTTAAACTTCAATTCGGCCGCATTCCAAACGAGGGACTGTTCCGGGAAATAAGTCGCAACCCCGCCAAGCAGAATGCTTTCCGTTAAAGGACCGGCATAACCAAAATGGGCTGACGTTGCACCTTCGCCGCGGACCGCGTCCACAAACTGGTGCCAGTGATTTAAGCCTGGCAGGGCAGGCCGCTTCGAATCCTTGAATTGTTCTTCTGGCAACAAAATCGGCATCGCCTCGTGAGGCAACAACATGGCCCCTTTTTCCCCGAGAAACAGTGAACCCTGGTCGGGCAATCCGCGTTTGCCGAGAATCGGGCCAGTAACGTCTGTCGGCGGCCGTTGATCGCCATCGTACCACGTAATGGGGATGACTGGTCCGACTGTGTGTTTCGTCTCCGGGTATGTGAAATGGACCACGGCGTCATTGGCCCAGTTGGTCGCATTGGGTGCCTTACCCATCGAGCGTACCGTCAAGGGGGCTGTCAATTCGAGCGCTTTGAACACCGGATCAAAGATATGGCACCCCATATCTCCGAACGTGCCTGTACCGAAATCCAGCCGTTTCCGCCAGTTGCCGGGATGGTAATAGCCACCGCCAATGAATGGTCGCTGCGCTGCCACGCCAAGCCATAAATCCCAGTTAAAATTCGCGGGCACCGCGTCTTCACGCTTGGGAAGTTCACCCTCGTCGCCCCACTTCTTGCTGCTCCAGGTGTGGACGGCTTTGACTTTGCCGATCGCACCGCTTTGAATCACATCTGCGGCGGTACGATAGGCTCCGCCCGAATGGCATTGGATGCCCATCTGCGTCACAAGTTTCTTTTCGGCGGCATACTCAGCCAGCCTGCGAGATTCGTAGACATCGTGCGTCAGCGGTTTTTGACCGTAAACGGCCAGACCTCGCTGCATCGCGGACATCCCCATCGGGGCGTGCATGTGATCGGGCGTTGAAACATTGACACTGTCGAGATTCTTGCTTTCTTTATCGAGCATCTCACGCCAGTCTTGATAGACGCGTACGTCAGGATGCGACTTTTTCAATCCGGCAGCGCGCTCCAGGTCGACTTCAGCCACGCACACGAGTTTAACTTTGGCGTGGCTGGCAATCTGGCCCAGGTCGGCACCAGCCATGCCCGAAGCACCAAAGCTGGCATGCCGCACGACTTCACTCGGCGGAGCAGCGGTCAAATTGCGGATGAATGCTGGTGCGGCAATCGCCGCAACCGCTGCTTGCTTCAAAAATCCACGTCGATTGGTCGTCAAAATGTGAGGCATGGCGCGTTGCTCCTGAGGTCACTGATGGGTCGACAAATAATGGTCTAAACCGCGCACGGTTAAGATTGAGACGTTTGATCGCGGGGATAAGCATCGATAAAGACTCATTCGTGGCCGCGAACTATATAATTCGGCAAAATCCATACATTCTTGCTAAATCACCTGGGCGGTCACAATTTCGTGGCGATGCATGTAGTTGTCATCGATCGGATAGTTGGCAAATTGCACTGTATAGTATTTCTCAAACCAGTCCTGGATATGCGGCGTCTGCGAGACGTCCCAATCGGGCGCCACGTGCAACAGTTTGCCCTCGGTAGTGGCGCGAATGTCGCCCTGATCGACGATGATGGCACCATCCTTGATCACCATCCGCGGCAGTTCGAACATCAGCTGAATGTTCTCATTCGGAGTGTAAATCGTGACATCAGCGTCGGCCCCGACCCCGAGATGCCCCTTATTCAACAGTCCCAACATCTTCGCGGGGGACGCCCGTGTGATGATAGCAATTTCATTTAAGGTATATTCGCGATCGAGATCCGGCAGCGTACAACGATCCTTGACGTTGGGATGCAGCTTCTCCAGGACTTCTCGACGTCGGGCACGAGACATCAGCAGTGCGATGATTTCGGGATAGGCCATGAACGAACCACCATTGGGGTGGTCGGTACTCATACCGATCCGCCAGGGATCGGTCATCAACAGGTACCACTCCAGCCCGATCGCCCACTGCAGTCCGTGCACCATGCTTTTGTCTTTATAGGTAATCGGGACAATGCCACAACCCGATTCCATCTCGGTATCACCCGAAAACCACTTCCGGCCGGTGACTTGATGCAAGAAATATCCAAGTGGCCCGTCACCAGTCATCGAAGTCGTTTCCGAGAACATCACCTGTCCGACATCGACCGAGATATTCGGGTGCTCGTTGACGTATTCGACCAGCTTCGGCACTTCCGAACGGAACGTACTTTGAACATCGGGATCGCCACCATAACTGTGAAACTGAATGTGCGTCAAATGCCCACGGCGGCCCTCGAGCGCTTTCATTGTCTCCAGCGTTGTCGTCCAGTTCCCGGGCATTCCCAGATTATTACAGTGGATGTGCACAGGATGAGGCAGCCCCAATTCGATTGCAGCCTGGGCTACCCCGCTGATGATCTGCCGTGGCGTGACCTGAAAACGGTCTACTTGTTCGTCCAGTCCATGGATATTGCCCCCGCCCGACTTCCAGACTTCGACTCCGCCGGGGTTGACGATCTTCGCCGCATAGCCCTTGGTCGAATTCAACAGCCAGCCCACGTACGCCTTCAGCCGCTCCGGCTCGTGATTCTGGAGCTGCTCCATGATGTAGTGGTTGTTTCCCATCAGGACAAAAAAGCCCTTGTCGATGATGGGAGTATCTTGAAACTCTTCGTGAGCGTGCCGCGCAGCAAGTGCTGGAATGGCGGCGTCAAATGCGGTCGTGTAACCCAGTCCCGCGTATTTGTAACCCGTGGCGAAGGTGCTGGGCACATTGCCCATCGTGCCCGATCGAGTGATTGACGTACGGACAATTTTTTCCGCGAGCCGTTTGTTTTCCGGCATCATTTTCCGCGCCACATTGGTCTTCGGGCCGGCGATATGGCAATGCATATCAACGCCCCCAGGCATGACGCAAAGTCCTGCGGCATTGAGTATTCGAGAGGGCAACTCAGTGGGGTCGGACGGAGCGGCGACAACTTTTCCGTCCCGGATCCAGAGATCTCGTACTTCGCCATTTACGCCGTTGGTCGGATCGTAAACAGTTCCTCCGGCAATCTTGAAAAGGCTCACGGTCACCTGCGCACGGTTGTGGTCAATTTCAGTGGGGTTAAGATTGTACTTCGAGAGGGTGGCGACGCTGCTCAGAACGGACGCTGGCACGTTCCAGCTCATCAAGCTGTCAATTTTTGTCAGATTCAACTCAGCAGGTTTCGCACGCGAACACGCCTGTCAGATAAGCCGACCAATCCCGCACGAAGCATCACCCGGATCACAACAGCACTTTAACATGTCTTCATCAAGAACTCCAGAAAGGGGAAAGACGGAACGGGGCCCCAGACTTAAGAGCACTCACTTGATGTTTGCGCGATACACGCAAATTGTCAAACAAGGAATCCGTCAATTTCTGACAAGAAATGCTGCAGAGGCAGCAATTTTGAAACGACAGCGACCGCTCCGAGCGATTTCCACCGCTCAACTTGATCAGGAGTATGAAATCCGGTGAGCACGATCAGTTTTGAGTTCTCGGCCCTGGCACCGAGCCCCTCCCAGGTCTTGATTAACTCGGAATTCGCACAACTGCTGCTCGACGGATCGGCGTCCCAAATGATGATGTCACACGGATCGCCGCTCACGTCAATCTGATATCCGTTACAATTCAATAGATCGCTCCAAAGTTGCCGCAATCCCAAATCAGGCGTGACGACACAGATTCGTGCGGGGAGCGAACGACTCGGACTTTTATGCGCCGTGTCAGGCACCGAAAACGCATAGCGAGCGGTAAAGACTTCGTCGCGCCCTGCTGTCCATGGGATCGGCGAGTCCGAACGCAACCCTCGAACATCCAGGCAAGAGTCCGAAGCTAGTATGATCGCCTGCACAATCTCGACTCGAAAATTCTCTAACGGAATTCGCAAGGCGAGGGGCCAATCCAGTCGCGACCTGCCATCCGCCGCACACCATGGTCCATAAACGCACAGCAATTGAGTCAGCGGGCCGATCGAAGGGAGCGTGACGACTTCCGAAAAATGATATTCGTCAGACCACGTCTGAACAAAAACAATCAGATCGGGGGCATCTTCATCCCGCAAATCGACCACCAACTGGTCTGGATCTGCGACGACTTGATAAGTCGCTTCCGGTGCCGCGGTCAACAAGACTTCCGCAACGATTTCGAATTCAGGCACACTGGGCTCGCCGACTAACACAATCCGAAATTCGGAGTCGACTGGAGACCGGCCTGTTGCCGAAACGGAAGATTCCTCCGGCATATTCGGACCTGCATGCGATCGGAATGAGTGAAAGAGTATCGAACGGAATTCAATCGCGTTCAGAGCGACAAGCCTGCCAAAGAACGCGAGCGGTGGGATTATACCCACCACTCGCCAAGTTTTTTGCCAGCTTCTTACGTCAAAATCAACGTCGCGAGAACATTGGCTCTCGCGACCAGCGATTTAGTCATTATTCGCTGCGCCATACAACTGGATCAGAATCCGCAAAACGTAGTAGAACAACAACGCCACTGAAGCAAACAGCTCCAAGGCAGCTCCCACATGCTGATCGGTCCGGTAGTGGTGCAATACATTGGACGTGTCATAGAGAATGTACCCGCACGCAAGAACGATCATCGCGCCTGCAAACATCAGGCCCAGGCTGAAACCCATGAAGATCGAGGCGATGGCGATCACCAAAGCCGCCCACCCCGCTACCATCAATCCAACCCGCAGGAAGGAAAAGTCCGCGCCTGTTAGCAGCACAATTGTGGTCAACCCGCCGAAGATCAACATCGTGATGATGCCAGCCGTCGGGATGATATTCGCACCGTTTTGATCAAGTTTCGAGGCGATATACAATATCGGCAGGAAAATGACCGCCTCAGTCACCGTGTAGAGTGCCAGTCCCAGGTACTGCATCACGCGAGATGTCGAATTGTGAGCCCAATACTGGGCCAACCAGCCAGCGACCATAAAGGCAACCATCAACACGATGATTCCCCCCGCTCCGCGGCCGAACAAGGTCTGCATCACCTCGTTGACAGGCAATACCTGGAAAAAAACCGCCTCAATGCCAATAAACGCCAGAATCGCACCAAACAGGTGGAGATAGGTTCGACGCATGAACGCGGCCCGGGCACTCTCCGATGCGTCGATGGCGAACAAGTCATTGGCATAAGTTTGTCCGTAACTCATTGCTTCGTCCCTTTCATATCAGGTTGAATCGTAATTGTAATGTGATCTCGTTTTGAGGGTCGCCCCCACAGGGGGCCAATCTCGCCTTTTCGAAAAAAGTGTCCCGCAAATCGCTCCGCGAAGGCATGCAAACCGCCAGTATCGATCAAACGCCATGAACGGTACGACGTCGACTTGCAAACCTTTTGCGTGATGTTTTCAGGAAACCTGCCGGAAAGGCTTGAATTTGACGTACTGGAAGACTCTTGAGCAAACTTCGCGCCATGTGGCAACTACCGCCACTCGCCAATCCGCCAAACATGCTGTTCCATTATACTCTCGACATTCAATTGGTGTCTAGATTTCACCTGCTTGAAAGTCACATTCATTCAGTGAATCAGCCCAGACTGGGCCTGCCGACTTTTCTCATGGCGATATGAACGCTGTTCTTGATCACCACAAGCCTTGAAACGCAGTTTCGGATGATTTGGATCAAACCGTGATTTGTCATTGGTCAATCGGCCGTCGATGGGCTAGAGCAGGGGCCTGCAACCTGTTCGCAGCATCGAGTCCGCCAATTGAACAGCCCAGGGTGCCAGGCCGCTGGAACGCATTTGAGTAATTGTTGCCCCAATGTCGTATTCAACTCGGTGAAAACCAACCTTACCGTCTTCGATAACGGCATATGAACAGCGCGGGTCGCCATCCCTTGGCTGCCCGACACTTCCGGGATTAACGACCTTCGTTTTCCCGACGTCCAACTCAAACGGCAGATGTGTGTGCCCCACACAGACGACGTCCGCGTCGACAGATTGTAAAATCTCGCGCCAGATGTCCGCGTCGTTCGCCAGATATTCATCCAACGGATCACGCGGCGTCGCGTGAACCATCAAATAGCTGAGCCCTTCCAAACGAAACGACTGAGTCACCGGAAGTTTTGACAGGTACTTGAGTTGCGACCGATCGAGCTGCTGGCGTTGTAGTGGCCGAGCCGCGGCCGCCAGTCCTTTGAGGCCGGTGCCACCTCGAGCGACTACCTGTTGCACAACGGCATGATCGTGATTACCGCGAATCGCATAGGTCGCATTTCGCCGCACCCAATCGACGCAGGGCCCCGGGTCGGTTCCATAATCGACGATATCACCCAGAACGAGGCACGCGTCAAACGTTTCGTTCACAGCCTGCAATGCCGGCCAATTGGAGTGGATATCAGCGACGAGAAGTATCTTCATGCCAAATTGCCTGAACCAATTCCGCGAGTTTTCATACCGCGCACGGTTAAGAATGAGAAGTCTGATCTCAGGGATAAGTATTGAAAAAGGCTCATTCGTGGTCGCGAACAGTAAAATATCTGGCCGGTGCAAATAACCGGAAATTCAGATTTCGAAACCATACGCGTCAGAACCCGAATCTGGCCGAAAATCCCGGTCAATGCCGCGTTCTGACGGAAACGAACATTGACCCCTAAAATTGGAACCAAGCCTGAATGCAAAAGCAGACCCGTCTGGCTACGATCGACAGGGACGATCACTGACTGTCCATGATGCTGTACCTCATCTGACTGGACATTCAAGACTTTTCGACCGATTCACTTTGAAATTCTTCTGAATTTGGCGGTTTCTCATCAACATTCTGATTGAGAGTTTTATTGCAACTGGGGTAATATTAGAGCGGTTCAACTTTGAGTACTCGGCGCGAAACAGCAAATCCCCGATAAATCCGGTAAACGGCCGGAAATCCCAGGTTATCGCTATCAGTACCTATTGAGAGGGGTCAGACTCAGGTCCGCGTGAAATTGACGGTACCGCGCAGATTGCCCTTACTTCCCCGCGAGTCAGGAGATCAAGTTATGTCGGACCGTCCGCTGGACCAAATGCCATTGCGAGATCTTTTTTCTCACGCGGAGCACCAGGCTCGAGATCTGGCGGACCACCTGGACTTGAATTTCCTACCAAAATTGTCTGCGTTGGAAGAACTCGCGCACCCGAAGCCTGATGCGGAAGAAGTTGGAGATTTTACGGTCCGCAGCCGTGCCGCGCAGGTCTTGGATAGTGACGAATTCACTCGCCAGCAATTGCAAAAGATGCGAGATTATTTGAACGCCATTGAAAATGCGCTGCGGACTCGAAAGTAGCAGGCCTGAAACTGTCCCGCGAATGCCTTCAGGACTTACGGCAAGCCCGAAACTTATGAAGTTCCTCAAAGACCGATGCTTCGAAGTGTTACCTGGACGTCCCATGAAAGACTCTTCGAGCGTGAGGCACGGTGTGACTCGCTGACAGGTAATTTGTCAGGTTCTCAGTCAGCGAATTTGCCCCGCGTTTCTCGTCAGGCAGCGATGCGTTTTTTCGGGGAGGCATCAATCAGTTCGTGTTGATGACGTGTCAAACGGCCCGGAAATCGGTATCATTCCTAATTAGCCCGCCTTGTGTTTGCATCGTGGGAAGCGGCTGGGCGTTCGAAAAACGCTTGCCAATCCTGGGATGCCCCACCACAATTGGTAATTCCTCGTACGGAATTGATTGAGACTGTCGCCAGCGGTCCGCGCCGCTCCGCACGCCTCAGTTCAAGCCGCACATTGAATTTGTTCCGAAATTACCGTGCTCTGTGATTCACGACTTCCCAGGTCGCGAATGATATTTTCACCCCCGGTGGAAGAGCAGGGTCAGGACCTTCCTTTTTTCGCTCAGCCCGCAGGAATCCGCATGTTCGCGCCACGGCTGCATTTCACTTATTTTTCAAAATTTCCGGCATTCCCCCTGGGTTTGCTGCTCATTCTGGTTGTTTGCTTAACGGGTGGCTGCAGGCCTCCCGAACCGATCCATTCTTATACCCCACCCGATTTGGAGCGAAACTCCTACGAATTGGATCGCATGCTGGTTGCGATCGTGCCAATTGGGGACTCGGCCTGGTTTTTCAAGCTCCAGGGGCAAGATGAACCTGTTTACAATCAAAAAGAGGTTTTTGCAAAGTTTCTCAACACCGTTCGAGCACCCCAGACTGAACCTGGCGAAAAATCTAAGTCCGAGCCGACTTGGATGACACCGGCTGAGTGGAAATCGCAGCGGCCAGGCAATGAAATGATCTTCCGTTCGTATCGGATTCCGAATGGAAATGAACGACCGCTGAAGCTCGAAATCTCGATGTTGCCGATTCCCGAAGCGGGTGTTGACGACGCATTCCTGCTCCAAAATATCAATCGCTGGTGCCGGCAATATGGAAACGACAGCATCACGGAAAAAGATGTCGGGCAGTATTCTGAAAAGGTTGAATTAAAGGATTTAATGCCATCTGGCGGAGAAGCCTGGATCGTCAACATGTCCGGAATCTTCTCGGGCAGATCCGGAATGGCAGCTCCGATGCAGGAAAGCGATCCTCATGCTGATGTTGACGACGTGCAGCAACACCCGGCGACTGGTGGCAGGGGTAGCCCGGTCGAAGATCCCCACGCGGGCGTGAAACTCGACAAGGATTCGAATCACCCACCGACTCAGACGCCTGCGGCTCAATCATCGCGCGTCAAAGTGAACGTCCCGCCTGACTGGAAGCCGGGTAAAGCCAGCTCATTCATCCGGCGTGAAGTCTCATTGACCGATGCGGATAATATCGCGGACATTTCTCTGATGGCACTGCCCGCTGATGCAAATGATTTGGCGACGAATCTTGCCCGCTGGCGCGGACAGGTGGAACTCCCAGAAGTCTCGTCAGCTGAAATGTTAAAGGGCACTCAGAAGATTACCGTCGACGGCGCGTCCGGTGATTTGGTCGAGTTGGTGGGAACTAGTAAAACCATCCTGGCTGCAATGGTGAAGAAGGGAAATGAAGCCTGGTTTTTCAAGCTGATTGCCCCGAATGCGACTGCCGCCAAAGAGAAAGCCAAGTTCGAAGAATTCGTGAAAACGACTAAGTTGCCGTAGTTCAAATGGTCCTGCGAAGCATTTGTAGTGTTCGCGGCCATAAATGAGTGTTTTTCAACACTGATCCCCGCGATCAAACGCCTCAGTCTTAACCGTGCGTGGTATATTGTGTTCGCGGCCATGAACGAGTCTTTTTCAATACTGATCCCCGCGATCAAACGTCTCATTCTTAACCGGGCGCTGTATAATTCGTCCGGCCCTGAAAATAGCCCAGCGCTCCAGGAGAATTCGTCATGGCCATCATCACACGACCGCAAATTGGCGGCCAACCCGACGAACTGCCTGTCCGTGAAGAGGCATACGTCCCGAGCCTGCCGCTCGTACTACGAAAAGTCCTCAAACCTCTGGCATCCCTGAAATTAACTGTCGGGCTGTTTGCCGCCTCCATCTTTCTGGTATTTGCCGGAACTCTGGTGCAGACACGCATGGATGTCTGGCACGTGATGGACATGTATTTCCGCAACTGGTTCGCCTATGTGGAATTCAAGATCTTCTTTCCGCCAGCCTGGGTGGAGAGCGTGATCGTTGAGAACTGGCGCAAATTCTTTCTGGACTTTCCGGGCGGCTTCTACTTTCCGGGTGGCTTCCTGATCGGTTCGCTGATGGCAGTCAATCTGCTCGCGGCCCATCTGGTTCGATTCACAATTCAAGCCAAAGGTGCCCGGCTGTGGATTGGACTGGGAGTCATTGGCCTGGGTTGCCTGACAACCTATGGCGTCATTGCTGGTGGAGCCACCGCGGACGGGATTCAGGGTGTTCCCGTCTTCAGCTGGGAGACATTGTGGTGGATGGTCAAATTGGGCCTGGCCTGTTGCAGTGTCGCGGGGGCGTACCTGGTCAACAATCTGGGAAATGATCGAAAGCTCGAACGTCGCTTATTACTGACTGGCAGCATTCTCATTGGTGCCCTCGTGGCCTGGCTGTTATGGGAGGGTGATCGCGTTAACCTGGGCGATTCGTCCATGCGGATCTTGTGGCAGCTAATTCAGGCGACTTTGTCCGGGATCGTGCTCCTGGTCGGCTGCATTATGGTTTTCAAGAAACGCGCGGGCGTTGTTCTGCTACACGCAGGTGTCGGCCTGATGATGTTGAGCGAGCTGATGGTCGCGATGAGCGCTAAAGAGTCGCAGATGTTTATCCGCGAAGGAAACAGCGCCGATCAGTCCGTCGATACGAGAAATCCAGAATTCGCGTTTATTGACACATCGAAGCCAGATGAGGATCACGTCACGGTGATCCCCAACAAACATCTCAAACCGGGTGCGAAGATTTCTCATCCCGATTTACCGTGCGATGTCGAAGTGCTCGAATATCACAAGAATGCTCGACTGCGCACGCTGAAAACTGGAGAAGAGAATCCCGCCACGCATGGCCGGGGATTGCGTGACGGAATCCAGGAACTACCGATTGCCAACGGTGTCAGCACCTCCAGCGATCACGACCGGCCTGCCGCTTATGTGAAGTTGCTGGATAAGAAAACCGGTGATTCACTGGGAACATGGCTACTCGCATTGCGAGATCCAGAGAATGGCGAAAACATCACGATTGATGGGAAACCCTATCAGTTCTTGTTGCGTTTCGAACACTTGTATCGCGACTACAAGATCAAATTGATCGATTTCAGAGCCGAATATTATCCGGGTTCTCCCACACCGAGGAATTTCCAATCTGATATCGAAATCAAGGATCCGACAGTCGAAGGGACCCGTAAGGCGCGAATCTGGATGAATAATCCGCTTCGCTACCGGGGCCTGACTTACTACCAGTCGAGCTTCAATCCGCCTGACTCTCAGGGCCGGGAATTGACGATCTTACAAGTTGTCGCCAACAAGAGTTGGATGATTCCCTATGTCTCATGCATGATCGTCGCGGTGGGATTGTTCTATCACTTCGGCCTGGTGCTCATTCGGTTCCTGAAACGAGGTGTCTGGCAATTCACGGCGAATCAAACGCAAATGTACCCGTCAGATTGGATTCTTCCAGGCGCAATTGTACTGATCGCCTTGCTCTGGCTAGCGTCAGATACCAGAAGTCCCAAAGTGGAATCCGACGGTATGGATTTGGGCGCATTCGCAAAACTGCCCATTGTCGATCAGGGACGGGTGAAGCCGATCGACACGTTTGCGCGTCTGGCGTTTCGAGTCGTCTCGACAAGCGAGGTTGTGGACATCTACAAGGGCGATGACAATAACAATACCAAGGACCAGAAACTGACGGCCATCCGCTGGTTTCTGGATACGATTGCCGGGACTGAGGAAAGCTCAAATCATCCCGTCATTCGTATCGATCATCCTGATGTTTTGAACATGCTGGGTTTGGAGCGTAAGAAGGGCTTGCGATATTCTCTGAAGCAATTGGAAACCAAATTCACTGATATCATCAACGAAGACATCAAGGTGGATGCCCGGAAATCGAGTGAATGGACGGCATACGAGCGCAAAGTCAAAGAATTGACAAAGCGGATTGGTGAAATTCGCACGCTGAAACTCGCCTTCCACATGCCGATTCCAATCCCCACGCGGGAAGAACTCGAGAAATCGAAGGATGCGACAATCGCGAAGTTTGGGAGCGTGATTGAGGCCATCCAGGCCTTCCCAGAGAATCTGACAAAGCTGCAGCCCCCCTCAGTTATTCCGA
>JAQGHT010000850.1 GCA_028291565.1 Planctomycetaceae bacterium
CCCATCACTCAATTCCGCGTCTTGATCGTGGTCATGGCAAGTTATCTCCTGTTTTACCTCGGCTTGACGGCGTTTTTGGGACGTTCACTGCGCCGCCTTGGCACGGATCTTCACGCCGCACATGCCCGGGTCCTGGGAGTGTTACTGGTTGCGTTCGGATCGATCGCTCCCATGTTGTTCATGCTGATTATTGATGCTCCGTTCGATAATCCGTGGCTGATGCTCAGTAGTCCGTTCTTCACACTGAACTACTTCATAAACTACACGCAAAGCGCCCCGGTTTTGAATCTTCTCAATTTGGCAGTTCCCTGCCCACTGCTACTCGGTCTGGTGGGAGTCATGCTGAATCTGACGAGTATTTCCCGAGGAATTCGCGAGTTCTTCAGTCTGCCTCCACGAGCACCGTTTGTTGAAGAACTGGAATGACTGCCACCATGCAACGCTCGGTCATTGGAATCGAAATCGGCGGAACGAAACTGCAACTTGCTGTCGGGCAGGGGCAGTCCGCGGAGTTCAATCAGTTCTGGCGCGGTCCGATCAACGCCGAGCAAGGGGCCGAGTCGATTCGCCAACAAATCTTGCTCGCGGTGCCAGAACTGCTGGCCAGTGCGAACCTGACAAAAGGTGACATTGCGGGCCTGGGAATTGCCTTCGGCGGTCCAGTCGATGCCAATCGTGGAATGACCTTGCTTAGCAATCAAGTCGCGGGTTGGGAACAATTTCCGATTGTCGACTGGGTGCGTGAGAATCTCGGCTGGCCTGCCGCACTGCAGAATGACGCAGACAGTGCAGCACTTGCGGAATCTCGCTTCGGAGCCGGACGCGGATTCGATCCTGTGATGTACGTCACAGTCGGATCCGGGATTGGCGGCGGATTGATCCTCGGTGGGAAAATCTTTCGAGGTTGCGGCGCAGGCGCTCTGGAGATTGGGCATCTCCGACCAGGACAATTGCCCCGCCATATTCCACTCAGTGGCGATACTGTCGAGTCCATCGCTTCCGGTTTTGGCATTACGGAGCGTGCCCGGCGGACCATTCAGGATTATTTCGCAACAGCGGCTTACGCCAGATCCCAATTTGCCGCGACACAGCCCAAACAGACAAATCTGGACGTCGAATTCCAGCAACGACTGGACCCTAGACTTCAGCGTTTTGCAAAACTTCTGGAACTGGCCGAAGGCGATGCGATTAATATCACGACAGCCAAAGTCGCTCAGGCTGCGGTCTTGGGCGATGCTCTGGCCCTGGGACTGCTCGCCGATGCGACGCACGCAATTGGATGGGCTCTCGCTCAGGCCATCACGTTAATCAATCCGGCCCGAATCGTGATTGGCGGCGGAGTCTCATTGATCGGGGAAGAGCTATTCTTCGGTCCGGTCCGTCGTGCCTGCGAACAGTTCGTTTTCCCTCCCTTTCGCGGTCTGGCGGAAATCGTCCCGGCGGGCCTCGGAGAAGAAGTGGTCGTACATGGCGCAGTGGCCGTCGCAGCCGCCGAGTTTCTCAAAGACTGACCCGTTTCTCAAAGACTGACCCCGCACGGTAACGGGCGTGTGTTTTTCGCCCAAATTCAGCGAAAAAAATACTTCGAATCAATGGATCCCGACTGCAACCCGCCTAGAATGCAAATAGGACGCGATTTCCTGTTCCTGCTTCGTTCGCTGGAGGGCCACTCATGATTGATTCGCCGTTAGTTCTCAGCAAAATGACTGAAGAACAGGTCGAAGTATTACAACACGTCGATGCGGCGTGTCGGGAATTGCGACCAATTGAAGACCGCTATTACCTCGAACGCAACGTTAACCGTGAAGTCGCACCCATTTTTTCCAAACACAATGCGATTGGTTTTCTGATCCCGACTGAATTCGGTGGACTGGGAATGGATGTTCCACTTTATGTCCGTGCCATGGAGCGAGTTGGCCAGGAGGGCACGTCTCCTCGGACATTTTTCTCTTGTCACATTTCAATTGGTGCCAGCGTCATCTCTTATTGGGGCGATTCCAACCAGCAACGACGGTACCTGACAGCCGCGGCCAAAGGCGAGCGAATCTTCGGATTTGGACTGACAGAACCCGATGCTGGCAGCAATCCGGCCAGTATGCAGACGGAGTTCGAAAAGACAACTGGCGGGTATCTCCTCAATGGCGGTAAGAAGTGGATCGGCAACGCGGCAGAAGGAGGGACATTGGTCACCTTCGCCCGTGATTCTTCAAGTGGCAAAATCTCTGCGTTTCTGATAGATGCAGATACCCCCGGTTATCGGGCCGAACTCATTCGGCACAAATTGGGGCTCCCAACGGCCGGAACTTGCGAGGTCACGTATGCCAATTGCGAGATACCCCGAGAAAACCTGCTCGGCGATGAGGGACAAGGCATGAAGATCGCCTATTCCGCCCTGATGAGCGGCCGATTGGGGGTCGCTGCGGGAAGCATCGGTATCATTGCAGATTGCCTGCAGGAATCGCTGGCGTATTCGCGGTCTCGTGAGCAGTTTGGCAAGCCCATCGGCCGCCACCAGCTCGTGCAACGGCACTTGGGAAGAATGGCCGTCAAGCTGGAATCGACGCGTGCATTGGTCTATGCCGCAGCGGAACGTAAGGCGGAATACGACGCAGATCGAAAAAATCAGAAACTGCGGGAGGTGGCAGACATCTTAATTGCCCAAGCCAAGTATTTCGCGGTCAATGCCGCTCAAGAAGCTGCGCACGATGCAGTGCAGGTGTTTGGGGCGAATGGATTCCTGCTCACAAATCGGCCGGCTCGACATTACGCTGACGCCCGTGCGTGCCAGATCTATGAAGGCACCAATGAAATTCTCGAGCAAAAAATCGCTGTAAGCTATCTCGGGAAGGAGTTCGAGGCATTCAATTAGAGTGCGATAACCGAACGCGTTTGGAACTCGAGATTTCAACTGTAACACAGTCGCGGATTAAATCGAAGGGAATCGAATTCACTAGAATGCGTTCCGCAATGTGCGATGGCATTGATTCCGGAGCGACTGCTGTCTCTAGCCAGTGGTCGAGCGAACCGAGACCACGAGATTAATGCAAAACGAATTCCCCACCTCGGAGGGCGTCGCAAATTGCAGATTCTGCGACACCCTTCGGGGTCAGGATGAATTCGATCGCAACCGAGGACAACGACATGTCGAAATCGACAAAATATCGAAGAACCAGTGGGCTTATACCCACCGCTCGCCTGGTTACGTGTTGCCTTCTAAGCAGCAGCTTTCAGGGCCGGCTGAGCGATTTCTGAGGCTGCGGGAGCGACCAGTTTGGAGGTGATCAGGTCGAGCATCGAACCGACGGTCAACGCATCCGAGAGCTCTTCATGAGTCATTCGAATTCGATAGTGGCGTTCAACTTGCATGACCAGGCTGACGGTGTCCACCGAGTCCAATCCCAGATCAGCGACCAGATGCACATTGTCGGCCAGGCTACTCAGTGACTGCCCCGTGTCCTCGTTGAAGAGCTCCACCAACGTCGCTCGTAATTCTTCGCGATCCATAGTCTCGACCTCCCTGTGACGAATATCGACGATTCCGCATCCTCATGATGTGGTGGCCTCCAACTCTTTGCCGTGGGGAGTCGGGGCGCGTCATAGCCTGATTTTCGCTCATCTACTGAGTTTGAGCGTGGATGAATCTGAACAACTTTTGGAAAACTTCGCAAGCCGAGTTTTCATTTTCTTACACAGTGCGGACTTTCGCCGCATCCATTGGGTCTTTCTCCCAGAGGTACCGCCGTAAGGTGAGCTGGGTTTTGTTTGCATCTAAGGTGCAATTCATTTTCTGCCATTGGCGCATGGCCTGAGATCGTTAAACTACGGATTATCCATACTTGTATAGGAAATGTCAGCGGGATTCGCCCGAGACATTTCAAATTGATTCGTCATCGCATTCCAAGGAGGGAACCATGCGAAGCGGCAATGGATTTGTGCTGCGCAAATGGATTTTCATTTCTTGCATGATCTGTCATGCGATACCGGGCTTGTGTGCCGATGCGCCCCTTCTGACACTGCAACAGGTTCGCGATTTTGACATTTACGTCGATGGTTCTCAGGCAGGCACCAGCCGCCTGAAAATCTCGGAATTCGATAACGGCAAGACAGTCGTTGACGCGGATGCGGACGTCAAAATCAATTTCATCGTCTACATCTATAAGTTTCAATTCCGCGGCACGGAAACGTGGTCGCAGGGGCAATTTCATCGCCTTGAATGTCAGACGGATGATG
>JAQGHT010000869.1 GCA_028291565.1 Planctomycetaceae bacterium
CGGCTGATAACATAACAGTGACCGACGACGGAGCTTCGTCATAAGCGTCCGGAAGCCAGGAATACATTGGCGCCAGTCCAAGCTTAGTTCCCAAGCCAAACACCATCAATGACAAACCCAGCCTCCACCAATTCGATTCACCCAGGGTCGGGATCTGCTGTAAACCGTCGAGGAAGAAAGTCAATTCATGCTCACCATGCGCGCCACCCATCCCGCGTGCGATGCAAAGCAATCCGACGAAGTTGAAACCCAATCCGATGACCGAGAATTGCAGATACTTCCAGGAAGCCCGCAGCGCGTTCTTTCCTCGGCCGTAAAAGATCAGCGGAGCAATCGCGAATGTTCCCAGTTCCAGAAATACCCACATCGCCTGCAGATGATTGCTCAACACTGCCAGGACACAGGACGAAAAGAACAACAGCGATCGGGTCACGAACGATTCAAAGGATTCCGGTATCGATCCCGTCGAGATTCGATGCCAGACGTAAATCGCAGTTCCCAGGAATACGATGGAGATCACACACAAGAACAGGGTGGAACTGGCATCCACAACGAAGTAATGGCCCAGCAAATAGACCGCAGATCCCGGAATGCGAGTTCCGGCAACCATCCCTGTCAGTGCGGTTTCGATCAAGGCGGTGCCAACCAGTACCGTACTCGCGGCCTTGCCGCGACATCCCGGAATCAAGAGCATCAAGGCCCCAAGAAGCGGCACGACCGCACAACACTCAGCTATCATAATAGGACCTGTTTCTCGGCGTCATCCGAACCCGGAGTGATCGCCAGCAGTCGGGTGAGGAATTGTCCGCACGTCAGTACCAGCACCACAACCACCAGAGAGACTCCAATACTGACGGGAAACGGGATGGCGTGCGGCGAAAGCAATTCCACAAGCGTGATGCCCCCCTCCAGCATCAATAGTCCAACGATCTGCCCCAACGGATTAGTTTGATTGGCCAATACCAGTAATCCGATGAGAATGCTGCCGGCCGCGGAGCCGACCTGCAGCGCCTCGTGTGGATCACTCGGAGCCATCTTGTTTCCGAACATGAATGCTGCAACGAGCAGCAGGAAGGCGATCATCCACTGGATCAGGCTCTTAGAAATCAACGAGAAATCGTTCGTCATCTCGTGCGTTTTCATCCAGCGGAATAGGCTCCAGGGGACAAACACGGCACGAATCAGGAACAAGCTCGCGAACTCAAACACCAGCTGCGGCGACCACGCATGATGCTCAGTCAGGCGTGCAGTCAGGATCTGACTCAACAGAATTCCTTGGATTGCCAACCCCAGCACCGCGACGCGCCACGAATGGAACAACAGCGGTAGCGTGAATGCAGCGACATAAGCGATGAACAGATTTGTCATGGAGACACTCCCTGGTTTCCGGCCGTGACAACCAGCGCCAACAGAACCGCGATGAAGGCTGACATAGTGAATAGCGGCAACGCGCGAAACCGCAATCGGGCTGTGACAGATTCGATCAGTCCGACGAAAATCGCGATTGCGGAAATGAGTACGACCGAGCAGATAACCGCAAGCACGATGGACAACGGCCCCGAATTCGCGGAAAAGGGATTGAGAATCGAAGCCACGATGCCGGCGAACATGGTCATCTTCATCGCCGACGCATATTGCACGATGGCCAGTTCAGGACCGCTGTGATCGAGAATCATCACTTCATGCACCATCGTCAACTCAAGGTGTGTGCAGGGATCGTCCGCAGGCACCCGTGATGATTCAATCAGCAGCACGACCATCAACGCGACGCCAATTAAGATTCGCAGTGCGATATCGTTGAACCAGGAACCATCCGGCATGACCAGATCCTGAAACGATTGCGAACCACTCGCCCACGCCAGCGTCCCCAATCCCAGCAACAAGGCCGGCTCCGCCAATGCCGAATAGGTCGCTTCGCGACTGGCCCCCATCCCTTCAAAAGCGCTGCCCGTATCGAGCGCTCCCAACATCAGAAACAACTTTCCAAGTCCCAGAATGTAGGCGAACGCCACGAAATCTCCGCGGAAACCGAGCGGTGCGAATCCAGGCACAATGGGGCTCAGCAAACTGGCGGTAATCGTTGTCGCCAGGATCACCAGCGGCGCGATCGGAAAGATCCAACTCGTGGTAACGCTATAAACCGGAGTCTTGTGAAGCAGTCGTACGAGGTCAAACCACGTTTGATTCAGACGCGGGCCACGACGACCCGCCCAGAGGGATTTCACACGGTTGATGAGTCCCATGGAAAAGATCGGGGCGATCAGGACGATAGCCAGATGAAACACTAACAGACAGTAAAACATCATGCAAGTTTCCGATATGGGAGTTATCTCAACGAGATCAACATGACCCATAACACCAAAGAGGCCAGACCCAATCCACATGAAAACCGAGTATCTTCCGGAATGCGGCGCATAATCCGAGTCACAACACTCTCTCCGTCGCTCAGCAACTTGAACATGGATTGTTCCACCGAATCAACACAGTGCGTGTCATAATGTCCGTCTTTCGGGAAGACATTTTTCGGCAGATCCTCACGTGTCAAGTACGTGAGAATGTCCCAGAACACTGTCACCATCGGATGCGAAAACGAGGATCCCGTGTACTGCATCCGCGCGTTCGCGGCAGTGTATCCGCAGCCCCAGGTCACGTGCCGCCGGTCACATCTTGGCAACACGGCAAATCGCAAAATGAGAAGTCCAGCGAGAATGGCTCCGAAGACAGCCGATATCAAAGTCAATGATTGCACTAGTGAGACGGGAACGTGCTCCGATAAATGCGTATCAGGAGCCGTTGAAAGCTGCAGAAACATCTGCGTGGGAGCTTCTACCAACCGCAATCCCATCGCAGGCACGAAGCCGATCACCAGGATGCCGATCAGGTGAATCACCATCGGCGCGATCATGTAAGGGTTTTCTTTTGCCTTCGGGTCTACGTAATGCGGATCGCGCGGGACACCCAGGAAAATCAGGCCATATGCTCGGGTGATTGACAATGCGGATAAGCCGCCCACCAATGCCAGCAAGCCAATGACCAGCAGCAGCGGCGCTCGCCCCGATCCCAATTCGGGGATCGGTTGCAGCAGGCCCAGGTACAAGATGAATTCGCTGAGAAAGCCGTTGAATGGCGGTAACGCGGCACTCGCAAAGCTGCCAAGCAGGAACAGCGGTGCCGTCCAACGCATGACTTTTGACAGCCCACCCAGCTTTTCCAAATCGATCGTGTGCGTGAAGCGATAAATCGCCCCCGCTCCGTAAAACAACAGGCACTTGAACAAGGCGTGGTTGACGATGTGCAGGATGCCACCACCGAATCCCAACGCCGTCAGGACCGGTTGGTCAGTCGCTAACCCCAGGCAACCCATCCCAAAGCCGATCCCCGCAATGCCGACATTTTCAGTCGACGAGTACCCTAGCAATCGCTTGATGTCACGCTGCGAGATGGTGTATAGCACGCCCATAAACGCTGAAACTACGGACACTCCGATCAGATACCAGCCCATCCACAGATCGGGTTTCCCGACCATCAGAATAAACTTCAGCATACCGAACAGACCCGCTTTGTGAATCACGCCGGACATGAGAGCCGAAACATGTGCGGGTGCCGCGGAGTGAGCACGAGGCAACCATGAGTGAAACGGGAAAAATGCAGACTTCAGTCCGAAAGATGTCATCAGCAGCACGAATGCGATGTTGCGCTGAATGCTCGGTCGTCTGAGGAACTCTTGAAAATCCAGAAACTGAAAACTGTTGGTCTCACCATGCATGATCATGATGGCTGAAACCAAAAACAGCAGACCCAGATGCGTCGAGACCAAATAGTTGAATCCCGCGAAGCGAATCTTTTGATTGCGGTGGTCCCAGATCACAAGCAACCAGGCGGAGAGCGCGGCGATTTCCCACCCGACGAGAAACGCAAACGCGTTTTGCACCGTGTAGATGATCAGATAAGAGAACTGCAACATCGACAGCAGTGCAAAATGCAGGCCGACGTGTCGGGGTCCGCGAATGTCATGCGCGAGATAACCCACTGCATACAGCGATCCCAGAAATGTCATCGGCAGCGAAAAGGTCAGAAAATAGGCTCCTAACGCATCGACCCGAAGATTGATTTTCTCAATGGGATAGGACCATTCCAGCACGGTCGAAAGTGCAGTTCCACCAAAGAGAATTGGCATCGTCTCCGTCAAAATCAAGCAGCAGGCAATCGCCTGGGAAGCCAGATTGACGGCAACTCGAACGCGGTTATTGGGCAAGACAACTGTCAAAACAGCGCCCACCAACAGCGTAATGACACCCAGTAACAGGAAATACATGTAAATTCTCAGAGTTTGTCGTGGATCGGACTTCAATGAATTGATTCAATCCAATAAGCCAGCTGCAAATTGATTGATGCCAGGAAGTCGCGGTGTACTGTGATCAGGCGTCGTCACTAAATAACTGGGCAACGCAAGACCTGATTCGCGTCCTCCCTGACGCATTCACAAGAGCCCAAGTCCCTGCAAGATTTCGCTGCATAGAGACGGGATAAGCGTTGCGCCAACAACGACCAGCGCGGCGATCCGAAGAATGATTCCGAACCACCCGCCCAACAACTCGTAGGCGCTGATTTCATTGCGATCCATTTAGTTTTCTACTCATCTACTAGGATGAACCGCGGCGATTCAAAGCCTGCTAGTTCTTCAGAATTGTGTCGGAGGATCCTTGAATTTCACTCTGCGTGCGACAAGCCAATGAACGCTTCACAGTGCTCGAAGAGAATATCCACGACCCCGAATTGTTTGCACAAAAGATTCGCCTTGATCATCGTCGATTTTTCCACGAAGGCGGTTGATGTGAACTTCAATGACATTGGTGGCGCCTTCCCAGTCGCTGTCCCAAAGGTGTTCGCAGAGCATCCGACGCGTCACAACCTGCCCTGCGTGTCGCATCAGGAATTCCAGCAGACTGAACTCTGTAGGAGTCAACTCGATGTCCTGGCCGTTCGCGACGACTCGACGAGTTGCCAGATCGAGATTCAAGCATCCACATTCCAGTACGGGCGATGGGCGACTCACGGCGCGGCGACAAACCGCATCGAGCCGCGCGAGCAATTCCGCGAGCGCAAAGGGTTTGACGATGTAATCGTCAGCACCTTTTTTCAAACCGGCAACTCGCTGTTCCACAGTTCCAAAGGCACTCAGCACGATGACCGGAGTTTGAATGCCGCGGATGCGCAATTGGCTCAGGATCTCCAGCCCGGACATTCCAGGCAGATTCCAGTCGAGGATAATCGCATCAAACTGCTGCGTCATCGCTTCTCGTAAACCCTTGATGCCATCGTTGATCCAGTTGCTGTTATGACCGACTTCAGAAAACCCCTGACACAGAGATTTGCCAATAATCGGGTCATCCTCAATCACTAATAAATCCCAACAAGTCGTTGATGCCACCTTAGAACTCCTTCAACGAGAAAACACTGTTTCATCGTCCGCGGCCAGGACGGCTTCAACCTCCGAACCATCAAACACCACCAGATAGCCAGGCGGCAGCTGAAGCACTTTCATCACTTCCGGACGCAGTCTCAGGAGTTCATAGGCATAACAAGCCGCAAGCTCTTCACATTCTCTGTCCGGGGCGCCAAGGTGATTTGATCCGATGAACCAACCAGAATCGGTGGGCCGTGGTCTCCTGCGTTCCAGGTAAATGCGTTGCTCTCTGACGCATGATTTGGAATAGACAACTTTATCCTGAAAAGATGTGACTATCGGCGCGACACCGATCCTCGATGTAAAGTCATTTTGTTCCGTTTGAACACTCAATGTGCACGCAAGATTGTCCCGAACACCGTGAAATGGGTCGTCAGAAAAATCCGGCTCAAGGAGAACGAAAGAGCCCGTTCCACGCTCTTTGACCGTCAACACCGACCAGCCAACCTGGATTCGGTTTCCATCACGAAGGACTTCGCTCCCTCTTTCTACGACAAGATTCTTGACGAATTCCACGAGCCGTTCGGCTTGCAGGTGCGAAGCTTCATGGCACTTGAAAGTGAGTGTCTTGCCGTAGATGTTTGTAGAAAATTGCATCGTGACCTTCGTACCGATTGGAACAGTCATTCCATTACCGCAAACTCGATTCGGCCAGAGCACAGTCGTTTCAGGCGCGATCAATTGGCAGCCGCCACCGTACAGTGAAGTCTCACATGAACGGCATCCAACTCTCGGCTGGCTCCTGCATACCTCCCACGGCCTCCCACTTCTTGGATTCGTCGGAATGAAGAGCCAATCCGCGATTCCTTCGAACCCCGAAGGTTCCAAGAAACTCGAAGATTTCGATTTCTTCGTTCGTACGGACGTATTTCTCGCCGTTCCATTTCAACAGAGTGGCCTTGGCGTTTCCGAAGGGGTTCAAATCTTCCAGCAATTCGAAGTGTCGCAAAGTATTCATTTCTTGTTCATCCCTATTGAGCGAGTTCAGGTAGGACAGTCAATGATTTCGAACGTATTGAGTTGAGCGTCGCGGCTCACGTCACTGCGTTCATCAAACGGTGTTCATCAAACGGCAGCCATCTTCGGAGGCTCGGATTGGATGAGTTCGCCGGAAAGACCAAGTTGAGTCGCACTGGCGTGGTCAGACAACGGATGCAAGCGATCCCAGTTCACGAGTTCCAACTTGAGATTCTTCGAATTGAAATCCTGAACGTAATGGAACAGGGTCTCTGCCGTCGTGTGATCAACCACTGACACGAGCGGAGTAAAATGCAGTCGGACAGACTGCGTGCCTTGTGGAAGTTCCTGCAATTCGCGAATGACATGAAACACATTGAAGCAGACAAGGGGTCGCTCCAAGTACAGATCGTACACTCCATCCGCGAGTTGTCGCCGACCAACAGGATTGCGAAACAGATCAAACAGTCGCGTCAGGAATCCTTGGGGCTGCTTTCCGTTGTTTCCGTTGAGTCGATTCGCCAAACCGATATACCACAAACTGAAGGCGAGCTTCAATGCGATTCCAGCGACGATGCCGAGGAGCAAATCCGTCGTCACAGTCACAAATACGGTGGTGGCGAAGATCGCGAATTGTTCCGCGCCGATTTTTGAAACATGCTTCCAGACTTTGGGCCGGCAGAGTTTAAAACCGACATAAACCAGAATCGAAGCCAAGACAACCTTTGGCACGAAGTTGATCAAATCGCGGGCGAAAATAAGCATTATCAACAGGAAGCAGGCGTTATAGAAATTGGCCCATTGCGTTCGACCACCTCCCATGATGTTAGCCGTGCTCTTGACGATCCCCGGAATGATCGTCAGACCTCCCAACATGCTCGATGCGAAGTTGGAAGCCCCCATCGCCTGCAAGGTGCGATCGGGATCCGAACGGCGGTGAAAGGGGTCGAGCTTGTCGACGGCCATGATTGTCGCCAGCGATTCCGTTCCGTCGATCAGCAACAACAGAAACACGATGTACGCCAGGGGCAACCAAGTTTGCGGAGTCTGGAATGCCTCGTACACATGCGGGAAGTGGATACCGTGCTCCATAGGCGACTCAGGAATCGCAATCAGGTTTTCCGCTCCGACTTGAAAAAACAACAGACTCGCGACAGTTCCGATCAAAAACGCCCAGACCGGAGGCGGCATGACTTTCAGTAATTTCGAGGGAACAGCCGCGAGGATGAACAACAGGGCAATACAGCCCAAGCCAAGGGTCAGAACCTGCACATTGGCGGTGCCCAGATGGTGTGGAACTTCAGCCAGGATCGCCCAGAATTCATGAGCCTCAAACGGGTGTCCGAGCAGCAATGGAAGTTGCTTGACGATGATCATCAGCCCGATGGACGCCAGCATTCCTTCGATGGCCGCCGCGGGAAAGATCGCACACAGCCGGGCCACCTTGAATCGGGCCAGCACGAACTGCAG
>JAQGHT010000884.1 GCA_028291565.1 Planctomycetaceae bacterium
ATTCTGATTGGTATTTTGAAAAATTCTTGACCTTTCTCATCTCCTATCCGTGTTTCTTCCGTGTAGATCCGTGGCTAAATTTCCGTCCAAAATGACCTGAATTCACGGGGGATCGGCGAAAAGTGTCTCAATTTCATCTCAATCCGGATGACCGCCCCCAGCAACGCCGTTTTCGACTGGATACCGTCAGCTTACGAGGTGTGGCTCAGCAACAGATTCATGGTTCAAAGCGGAGTCTGCGATCGATCGAGGATTTCACGGAGTTTGAACAGCGTACCGCCTATTTTAATGGCGACCCCATTCACGCGATGAAGAAAGGCTTCATGATTTTGGATCGCGTGCAGGTCTCCCACATGGCGCAGATGCAAAATATGTTCGACTTCCCGCCCGCGCCAAAACTCGATTTCGAAGGCCATTTGATGGCAGACAAGGCGACGGAAAGTGAATTGCGGGGCGAAAAGTTATTCCGCGGCAAAGCACGCTGCGCGAGCTGCCATCCGGCCCCGTTTTTCCTCGACCATCAGATGCACGATCTGCACATTGAACGCTTCACAAAAGAAGCTCCGGATGGCGAAATCAAAACGTTTACCCTTCGGGGGATCAAGGAAAGCCCGCCTTACCTCCATGATGGACGATGTTTGACTTTAGAGGACACCGTCGAGTTCTTCAATTTGGTGCTCGAACTCAAACTGACGGCGGAAGAGAAGCATGACCTCGTGAATTACATGCGGCAATTGTGATTTGACACATTGGGGCCCTTGGCCTTTCTGTTCAAACAGATTCTAATCGATATCCTAGTTCTCAACAGAGACGATGAGATGGAACGAACCCTCGAAGTCAATGACCAGATAACAATCGGTGGCCAGCCTTCCGAAGCCGAGCTTATGGACCTCGGCAGTCGCGGATTTCGATCAATTGTAAATTTCCGTAACGCCGACGAAGATGATCACTCACTGTCGCCAGATTTTGAAGGCGACATCGTAAAAGCTGGGGGAATGACTTACGTTCATATTCCCGTGACGATGAAGGCCATGGACGCCAGGCAAGTTGATGAATTTCGAAGTCGATATCCCGACTTGCCAAAGCCCGTTTTCGGCCACTGCAAAAGTGGAAAGCGAGCCGGAGCAATGGCACTGATGATGCTTGCTGTGGCAGATGGGATTACCGGAGACCAGGCAATTCAACGTGCAGAAGAGCTTCGGATTGACTGCGATCAACCGGAACTCAAGGCATTCATCATCAAGTATGTGGACAGCCACCTCAAGAGCCCGCCTATGACGCTGTCCAACTAAAAGCCAACACCGACTTCTCCGCCTCCGCGAGATCCACTTGCTTGCCAGACGCTCAGCGCAATGTTCTCACTGCAGAACTGGACATGTCCATCACATAAGAGGGCCATGACTCCTCCGATGTGCCTGCTGCGGGCAGCCAGGCGCCCTTTCTGCTGCTGAATTTTCATGCAGTCCCAGTTCATCGAATTGGGAAGCTCGGTATGGTTATAGAGCGTATTGCCATAGTTTCCCAGGATCCACTTTCCGCCGCGTTCCAGATTCCAGGTGCCTGCGGAACTCGAGCTGCAGGCTGCCGCCGTAGGTTCGGCAGTGCTGGGTAGTTCGAGAATGACCAAGTGACTGTCAATGCTGGAAGGCGTCGGAGAAGACGACCCTAGTCCAAGCAGACGCTCACTAAATGCCACGGTTTGCGAGCTGCCGTCCAGAATGTCGCGAAATCCAATGTGCGAACCGAGAAAGAACACACCATCAGCATCGGTCAATGTTCCTGAGCTCACTGTTCCGCTGCCCGTATTGCCGACGTAGTTTGTACCGCCGAATGCCACTCCCGGAACGCGCCCGCCCGCGGGATCACTGGGACAAAGATAGTGACTGACCAACATGGTTGCCGCTGGGTAATTACGAGTTCCGTCATAAACCGTCCCATTTGCAATCGAAAAGGTCGTCGGTGCCGAGCCAAAATCAATCTGCAACTGCAAGTTGGTCTGATCAAGATACGGCAAGAGATAAGCCTGAGGCGCGAAGACGCCTGGAATCGGCGCACCCCGGCCTGGAGGAAAACAACCATGAGTCGACTCATAGTTCATGAGCGCCAATCCGATTTGTTTGAGATTATTCCGACAAGTCATTCGCCGGGCCGCTTCACGGGCGTTTTGCACCGCTCCGAGAAGGAAACTCATCAAAATGGCAATGATGGAAATCACCACCAGTAATTCGATCAAGGTGAATCCTCGCGCTTTCTTCCAAATCAGTACTGACTCCCATTGAACGGACATAATTGTCGTCCCTTATTGCAGCGTCTGGAGGAAGGCCACCAGATCATTAATGTCGGATTCGGGAATCTGCAAATTCGGCATTGCAGTCAGTGGATCGACAGCCTGCGGATTGCGGATCCATTGACGTAGATTTTCTGGCGAATTCCGGAGCACTCCCGCAATGTAGGTACGGCTGGCGATCTTGTCTAAAGGTGGACCGACGAGGCCATCGGCACCTCGGATTCCAGGAATGGTGTGGCACGCGCCACAGCCGTATTTGACCACTGCTGACTCACCTCGAGAATGAGTCGCGCTCATCGTATTGATCGAAAAGTCGGTCGTCTGATCAAGCCAGCCAGCCCAACAGGACATGACACCGATAACAATCAGAAGGAGAACGGTGAGTTTCATAATACCTCCGGCGATGCGGACGACTCGCGTGGTTGTAACGCTCCCGCGGAGGAGGTTGCCGCGCGACAAGATTCGGATTGACGGGCGCGCAGCTCTGATCGGCGGAGCCAGGCTGTGAAAAACGCCAGACCCGCGATGATATAGACCGAGCACGCCGGAACCCACATGATCAGGCCTCCCAATTGCTGATCTTCGAGAGGCGTCAAGCCCCAGCTTGCGGTGGTCTTGGCATAGGCCGGATACCAGACCGTTGAGGCAAATGTGATCAACGCACCGAGGAGCCCGCTGTGAAGTGCGGTTGTAAACAAATACAGGACGGCTAGCCCGTACCCACTGAGATAATGCGGTCCTTGAATGAGAGCCCACCAGAACAGGAGCGCCGAACCTAGAAAACTGATGTGTTGGAAAGCATGAATCCACTCATTGGTTAGCGTCGCCTCAAACAAGAAAGGAATATGCCAGATCCAGAGAGTCACGCCGTGAATCAACCACGCGCTGAAAGGGTGACTCAATGAGTGCCAGATCAGCTGCCAGGTCGAGTTACGAAAACATTGAGCAACGGCGGTCGCCCACCCCGCCGGGAGCGCTTTCAGAAAAGCCACGAGCGGACGGCCTAGAACCAGCAGAGGCGCTGCGACGAGCATCAGAATCTCATGCTGCGACATATGAGCTGAAAACAGCATATTTCCCCAGGGATGCAACGGAGAGACCAGGGCCACGATCAGAGCCAGCCAGCCGGCGCTGAAATTGAGCAAGTCACGGAATCGAATTCCGCGTCCAGCACCCGCCTCACGCCAAATGCGCCGAGTTCCCCGGGCATAGAGCCATGCCGTCAGCAGCATGGAAATCAAAACTCCAGGTTCCCAAGCCCAAGCCGTCCATAGCTCAGACCAATTCCGTGGGCCTGTCACGTGAGGCTGCTCCGGATGCGGGACTCCTCCATGTCCGTGGACAAGTGCCGGAGCACCGGAAACCGCCAGAAAGACCAGCGAAGCGAGAATGTGGTAGTGCCGGGATGTCATAGCGTACTCGGACAGGGATCTAAGAGTATTACGGCCAGCCACAACGCAATGACGACCAGTAAGAATAAACTGTTACTCAGAAGAACCAGCAGAGATAAAAATTGCGTCGGAGTTGACTCAAGACGGTGAGGCGCTTCTGGACGATTCAATTGAGCGCGAAATTCCTGCCACCGAGGTACCGTGACGCATACGATTCCAATCAGGCTGAGTAATGACAAGGAGTGCAGAACCAATTTGCTGTGCCATTGACAACAGCGTTCGGCGAGCGCGTATTGGACCAGATAGAGCAACGTATAGCCGAGCGTCCCGACGAGGAATGCTGACCACAGTTCTTGCGAACGCGAAAGAGAGGCGGTGTCTCGCGTCTGAAGCATGTGAGATCTCCTCTAACAAAACCTACGTCATGCGGGGCGTCCAATAAATCACGGCATACAACAACAGCCAGACGGCAACCGTCCAATACCAGTACGCGGCGGATAGAGTGACGTCGACTACCTGTTTGTCATCCAGGCCGTACATCCATATCCAGAGCACCAGAAGCGCGACTTCCAGGACGCAAGCGATCAGATAGCTCAGATGAACAACCATCAGTGCCCAGACGATCGAGCCATAGGCGTTATCATCCCATCGGCATTGCAGAAATTGAAACTCTACAAATCGCAACGCGATGGATCCACTGCCGAGTATCAGCAGCGTTAACAGATCACGGATGAGGTTTGGGAAGTTCTTCTGAATGGCAGCCCGTTCCGCGAAAGCCATGCATACCCAGGTGAGGAGCAGTAAAAGCGTATTCGAAGTCGAAAACCGGAGATCGGGCAGCGGCCGCAACGGGGTGACCGGGAGATCGCTTTGCGGTGGCAACCATCGCCAGTACGAGCGGGGTATAACCAAACGTTCGTTGACGGCAAAACGTCTGCAGAATTGTCGCGACGAACCCCGTCGCCGGAATGAAGATGATGTACACCTCAGGATGGGCAAAGAACCAGAACAGATGCTGCCAGAGAATCGCATCACCTCCTTCAGCGGGATTGAAGAAATGCGTATTCACATTTGCCAGCCGATCCATGGACAGCATTGTACTGCACAACATTACTGATGGCATCGCGAAGATGATCATGCCGCCCGTGATCAATTGCGACCAGACAAACAACGGGATTCGTGGTAATGACATCCCCGGCGCACGCTGTTTGAAAACGGTCGTGATGATTTCGATACCGCCACAAATGGCGCTGATTTCCGAGGCCGTGACGACCACCGACCACAGGTCGTAACGTCTACCGGGGCTGTATGCGGGACCTGCCAGCGGAACATAACTGAACCAGCCCATGTCCGGACCGATGTTTAAAATCAGGCTGCCGAACAGGACCAGTCCCGCGGAGAGATAGGTGTAGTAGGTGTAATTCAACAAGCGCGGAAACGAGACATTTCGGGTTCCCACCATCAGCGGCACCTCGCCACGAACCTGCCGGCAAAGCAGCACTGGCGTCTCTGGAGAACAACCGAATTTCAGCATGTGCGCTCTTGGCAGTTCTGGCCATTGTCTCTCTGCCTTTAGTATGACAAGTGGTGTTTACGGGCCAGGATCTGGATGCCACTACGATCCTCGAAGGGCCGTAGCGTGACATGCAAATCGCGGGCGCTCAAGAAACGTGATGCCGAGCGCAGCATAATCATACAAACAGTCTGCGTGCCGACTGTCGTGAATGACAACCGAGCATCCTGGCGGCTGATCGCCCCTAGGCTATTAGAACGAACCTTGGCGTTTATCTGCTTCGCGAGACGGTTGACGATCGGTAACGGTTCGCAGCGAATACTGCGAGTACTACCAGTACAGTGATAAATGCCACCCACCCGTAGTATCTGCGATTCGTGCCGTCTACGTCGGCAGTGGTCGCGTCCGTTCGTGAAGCGTCGGACCGCTCGGCGACCGGTCGATTCGTTCGAGAACTGTTCGACCCCGAGAGACTGGTCCCGGAAATTCCCGTGCCAGCGGTTCCGGTACCAGACGTACCGGTACCGCTGGTGGCAGTCGTGGGATCGGTAATCGTTGATGTTCCTGTTCCGGCTTCGGTCGGCGCGACCGTTCGGTTTCCGGTTCCGCCGGAATCTTGCCCCCAAATTGGCGAGTACGCCACAGTACAGATCGCGGCGACAAGAGTCAGTATTGAGCGGTCCATCGACATTTTCCTTAATATTCAGATACAACTTTCCGTGACTGTTCAGATTTTCGTCGCGCCGCTGCCGGACGACGATTGCCCTGCCTGGTTTCCTCGCGAGACATCCTGCCGTTCCATCACTTTCTTGAAATCTTCAAGCTCACTCTCGATTTGCCTTTCTGGAAATTCACCGAACCATTGAGCCAAAGTCCTGCCGAGGCATCCGCCCGATGGTGAATAGCGCAACACGACCTGGACCTCGGTGCCTGTCATATCGGGCAAAGAGCGAAAATGAACCGATCCTGCCGTAGACACATCAGATCCTTCCAACGATCTCCATGCGATCAGCTTACCGGGATGATCTTCAATCAGTTCGGCGTCCCATTCCAGAATCGAATTGAGCGGACCACGAATCGTCCAGTGAGACTTTGTTGAGTCAGCTACGCGGATTGACTTGATGTGCTGAAACACGTATGGCAAATTGGAGAGATTCCGCCAGAAGAGGTACAGCTCATCCGCGGTCCGCTCGACCGTTATGGATTTCTCAACTTTGAATCCCTCACCTGGACCAAGGCTGGCCTGCGGCGCCAGCTCGGCCGTGCTGATATGAAGAGCATTATAAAGCTGGCACCAGCCCGTCACACCCCGATAGACCAGGCTCCCGCCGACAGCGGCCAAACACAGTCCTCCGAGCGACTTTCGTCGCAACCCAGCCCAAGCCAGTGTGCCACCAAGTGCCAGCGACACCAGACGCTCTGCCTGGCCTACGTTACATCGCGAACAGCCCTTGGTAAATTTTGAAATCAATGTCGAGACAAGATTCCCATTCGAATCTGTCTGTCGGGAATGCGATGACACAATAAATCCTCCTGTTGAGCAATCCGCTGGTGACCCCACGAAACTGAATACCCCAGTCGCCATTCTCCGTAAAGAGTTACACGCCACCATGACACCGCGTGGTGATTCTATTTCTGTTTCTGAGACGATGAATCGCGATTCGGTGATGGGTTCTGCTGTTGAACGCGTTCTTCTGTCTCCCGCTGATTCTCTTTTGCCTTTTCTGTTTGCACGTCTCCTCGCTTTTCGGGCTGCTTCTTTTCTGGCATCATGAGTCTCCTGTTTCAGTAGTGTGAGCGGATTGCTCGGTGAAATTATCCGGTGTTTGATTGACGCAAACATTATGCCCCGTCGCGTGAATTCAGGTCCGCTGGACTGAGCCGATCATCGTTTGCGATCTAGTGAGGGTCTCTTTTGAGGGAACCCCCGCCGCGCTTCAGTTTCAGGCTCAATGGAACACGGTCTGCATTGAGGCTGTGACGTTCAGCTTGTCCGAATTGAATACAGACAAGATGTGTATCAAATTGCAATTCAGTCATTCTCTACCTGACGCAGGCAGGTTTTAGACGATTGATCGCAGGAGTCTGCATTGAGAAAGACTCTGCCTCGAACAATGTAAAGCGGCGCGGCAGCATGAGACTTAACTCGACTCAATGTGTCTGTTCGGCCAGCAGTCAAGAAGCATGATGACCAATCGAAATCGACTCGCAACTGTCGACCTGGAGGGACTGGAAATGGTACGGATTAGTGCGCCAACGGAGACCGCAGGCAAGGCTCCATCCCATTCACGCCCTGACGTGCGTTATCTGCCCGGTATCAAAGTGGCTCGGGCACTCGGATGGTTCAGCATTGGTTTGGGACTCGCGGAATTGCTGAAACCACGGGATCTTGCTCGTGCGACGGGAGTTGATGATGCGACATTAGTGGGAATCTATGGAATCCGCGAAATTGTTTGCGGTATCGGAATCCTGCGTTCATCTCAGCCGACAGGCTGGCTGTGGGCTCGAACGGCCGGCGACGTTCTCGATATCGCAACGCTGGCCAGTGCTTCGTCTACGTCCAGGAATCGTGGGGGCGCGATGGCGTCATTGGCCGCAGTCGCCGGAGTGACAGCAGTGGATGTCATGTGCGCGATGCGACTCAGCGCCGCTGCGGCGTTGGAAGATTAGAACGCCGATTTGGCAAGGGGAAGTGACATTCTTCAAATTGTATGTGTTGACGTATCGCAGAGCCGACATCCGAGTGAGTGTTCTGCGCGGCGATGACATTTACTCGTTTGGCGGAAAATAATTATATATAGGATAAATGGAATGAATGCTCTCTGTTGGCATGGCACTGGCGATGTTCGAGTCGACAATGTCCCCGATCCAAAAATTGTCGATCCCGATGACGCGATTATTCGAATTACTTCCACCGCGATCTGCGGATCTGACCTGCACTTGTATGACGGATACGTTCCGACGATGCAGGAAGGTGATGTCCTCGGACACGAACCAATGGGCGAGGTGGTGGAAGTGGGCAAGAACGTCCGCAAAATCAAGCCGGGCGACCGTGTTGTGATCCCGTTCAACATCTCCTGCGGAAGTTGCTGGTTCTGCGAACGCCAGCTGTTCGCGATGTGCGACAATTCGAATCCGAACAAGAAACTTTGCAGCTCGATGATGGGCCAGGCGACTGGAGCATTTTTCGGATATTCACATATGACTGGCGGGTTCTCTGGCGGTCAGGCGGAATATTTGCGAGTCCCTTATGCCAATGTGGGGCCACTGAAGATCGAATCGGATTTATCGGACGAGAAAGTGTTGTTCCTGTCAGATATTTTTCCGACTGGATATATGGCTGCGGAGCAATGCGACATTGAATCCGGTGACTTCGTCGCCGTTTGGGGCTGCGGCCCCGTCGGTCAGTTCGCAATTCAAAGCTGCTGGATGTTGGGTGCCGGTCGCGTAGTCGCCATCGACCGCGTTCCCGAGCGATTGAGCCTGGCCCACTCCTGGGGCAAGTCCGAGACCATCAATTTTGAGAAGCAGAATGTTTACGAGACCCTGATGGAGATGACCCACGGCAGGGGGCCGGACCGCTGTATTGATGCCGTCGGCGCGGAAGCTCACGGCGCCGGGGCGATCGACGCCATTTTGGACAAGGCAAAGTCCGCAATGGGCTTGACCACCGACAGGGCGCATGTGCTACGAGAATCAATCATGTGTTGCCGAAAGGGCGGGACGCTGTCAATTCCGGGTGTCTATATCGGATTCCCAGACAAGATCCCGTTCGGAGCGCTGATGAACAAAGGGCTGACCATCAAGACCGGGCAGACCCATGTCGCGAAATACTATAACCAGTTGCTCAAACAAATTGAAGAAGGTCGGATCGATCCGTCAATGGTCGTTACCCATACGCCTCGTCTGTCAGACGCCCCGGAATACTATAAGACATTTCGAGATAAGCAGGACGGATGTATTAAAGTCGTGTTGAAGCCCTGAGATCTGCCTAATAATAGCGCGTGCGTCACTTGCTGGTTGTCACCCGTTTGGCCAGATTGAAGCTCATCGTAGGGCGGCCAAATCGGATTCCTATATCGTCAAAGCGGTTCTGAATGCGCCGCAGCAATTCTCTTTTGACTGTCCATTGCTCAATTTGCAGGGTTTTAACCGGAACTTTCACAACAACGGCGGTCAGGCAATTCGGTTTCCGTTCATCTTCAGTACCTTGTTCGAGCAATGCGAGCAGGCACGGTGCCAACACCTCGCCCAACGACCCAAAGCGTTCATATCAGGGTAAATGCCCGGCCTGTGCGACGCTTCATCGAGGCGCGAGTGAATCTGCTTACACCAGCATCAACGCGGAGGATCCGGTCGGCAAAAACTCACGCCATTCACTGATCATCCGCTGATATTCCAGGCCAACTTTGCGAGGGTTTCGATCGAGATCGAACAGTCCCACTGGGTGGACCTGGTTTCGTTCTTGACGTAGAGCGATGTCCCAGTCGATCTGATCTGTCAAGCTGTACCACGTAAAACCAACGATGGGCACGCCATCCTGACGCAGTCTGAGCATGGTATTCCATTCTTTCCACAGCCACTGGACCGATCCTTGCTCCTCGCGAATGTTGGTTTCGGTGTGCATGAGTGGCAGGCCGTAACGAGAATAATAATCTTTGGCGATGACGTAATACCCAAAGAACTCGCCGGCCGCGACTGTCGAACCATCCGGACGCAGCAGATGCTCGTTCGTCACGTAGTAGTCGGTACCCATAATGCAGCGATAGCGAATTGTCTGATTCATGAAGAAGTGGTAATCAGCCTCGGTCATCCCGTGTTGCATCAGATAGCGATAGATTGTCGCGCTCAGAGGGTGCCCGTAGGTCAAGTCAAGTGGGATGAATCGGCGCTCGTTATAAAATTTGGCCGCCTTAATTTGTTCGGGTCCAGACGGATGTGTATATTCGCTCGATTCGCTCTGGATGAAGATCGCATCGGGGACATGCTGGAGTATCCCTTCCATGGCCAGTAAGTTTGCTTTACAGAGATTGAGCGTCGCCCGAACAAATGCTTCGTCCGTGGTCAGCATTTCATTCCACCAACCATATTTGGCGGAAAACAGCGTCGTGATCAGAATTTCGTTGACCGGGGTCCAGTACTTTGTCTTAGGATAGCGTTGGGCAACGGCAGAGGCATACTCGGCAAAAAATTCTGCGAAATCCAAGTTCTGAAAATTTCCAATCCAGTCAGGAACGCCAAAGTGACATAGATCAAGGATCGGAATGATGTCCATTTCCGACATCCGGTGCATCACGTCGTCGAACCAGGCCCAGTCATATTTGCCCGGCCCGAGAAAGATCTTATGAATTGCTGGCCCCCAGCGCAAATACTTGATCCCTAAATGCTCGACCAACGCCAGATCTTCTCGCCAATGTGTGTAGTGCCCGCATTTTTCCATCTGATCAATGCGAACCCCGTCCGCAATGGTGGGGTAGCTGTTTTCGATACCGGTTGCGAACATGAATCCGTGCATGAAGGCATACCTTGAAACGGAACTCGTGGGCAGCTCTGTGAATAGTTGGAAGTCAAGAACGAAAAAAACGGCGCCTGGACATTCAATAAGATGATTGACCGCAGTTGATGAAATCCGATTTCAAACGCAGTGACGTTGCAGCTTCGGGACGATTCCCATCGCTCGACCAGGAGAGATTTGCAACCATGTTGGCGCGCCAACGTCCACCCCGGCATTTCCGGAATGGACGTGAATGTATGACTTTTAGAATTTCTGGCAGGAATCCTTCAGTTGGGTATTGCGGCGGTGAGAACCTGCATGTCGCCCGGCCACCACCGTGCTATAAATTCCTGATCCGAAATCACTTCTGGCGCGTGCTCAACCGTCAGGGGACTGGGAAGAAAGAACTTCGGGTTCTCGCGTGCCGGGACAGAAACACGTCGTTTTTTCGAATGGGCGAGTTGAACTTGCATGACAGCTCCTGAACGGATCGAAAGAAGAATTACTGTGCTATCACTTCTGGCACATTTTGTGCCAAACCAGCATACCTGGTGGATCGGCCGGGTAGAACATGACGTTGGTCGCTTTGAATGAAGATCACTGCAACGATTGTTTATTGATTGTTTCGTCCGTATCCATTCGGATGCTGTCGGTGCCACTTCCAGGCCGTTTCAATTGTTTCTCTAAGGTCCGTATAGCGCGGCCGCCACTCCAGTTGCTGCAAAGCAAGTTGCGGCGACGCAATCAATTCGGCCGGGTCTCCCGCGCGCGCAGGGACCTCCTTAACCGCGATTCCTCGTCCGGTGACCTCGTGGCAGGCCGCAACCACTTCTTTAACGCTGTAGCCGCGTCCTGTTCCGAGATTGAACGCCCGGCCTTCACCTGGGCGGATGCATTCCAAAGCGCGCAGATGGGCCCGGGCGAGATCATTCACATGAATATAATCGCGCACGCAAGTCCCGTCTGGAGTGGGGTAGTCGGTGCCAAAAACATCGATGAGCGGACGTTGTCCCAAAGCCACTTGAAGTACAAGAGGAATCAAATGCGTTTCCGGCTCGTGATCCTCTCCGATGTCTCCTTCAGGACTGGCACCAGCCGCGTTGAAGTATCGGAGCGCAGCATAACCGATTCCATACGCTGAGGCATAATCGGCGAGCATCTGTTCAATGAAGTATTTGGTTCGCCCATACGGATTGATGGGCTGCTTAGAGTCTGATTCCTGAATGGGAACACGTTCAGGATTTCCATAGACGGCGGCCGTACTGGAGAATACAAGGCGATTCACACTACAGTTGCGAATCGCTTCCAGTAGATTTGCCGTCCCCGCGACGTTGTTTTCGTAATAGCGACCAGGATTCTGAACGGACTCGCCGACGTACGTCAGCGCCGCGAAATGAACCACCGCTTCGATCTTCCGTTTACGAAGCACGCTTTCCAGCGACACTCGGTCGGCCAAGTCTCCGACAATCAATCGGGAATCCGGTACGGCGGCCAAATGGCCTCGACTGAGATTGTCAAAGACCCAGACATCATGTCCCTCGGCGAGAAACAAGCGTGTCGCATGGCTTCCGATGTAACCAGCCCCACCAGTAATAAGTAGCCTCATGTCGGATACCTCATCCCTCGGTAGCAATTCCGATAGTTCCACGCCTGAGTATTCGGCTGCAACTCCGGGCAGCTAGCGTCACGGTGTCGAAAAATGTCCAAATGCCCCCTCTAATGAAGGTAGGCGTTACATCACATTTTAGAGCGGTTTAACCTTGAGTTTGCCTGTGCCACGGCTTTGAGGTTGTACTCAATCCTCAAGCAGTGCTGTTTCGAGCGTGTCTTTGCACTGCTTCCGCCGTGTACAGAGGCAAGCAGTAGCACGAGACCCTGACCTCGATGCGGAAGACGCAATGTTAAACCGCTATAATTTCTTAATTTCACGCTTCTGAGCGGAGCGGCTCCATAAAGTAGCGGTTGAGCGCGTCCCTCCAATGCGGTAATCTTGCGCCACGTTCGCTCATCAAAGCGCTGTACGGAGGCCGCATTGCGAGAGACGGCGCGCGCCGGACACAGACTTCGAAATCCTGCTCCGGCAATCCGGTTCTGAGCGCCAGTTCGCGTGCCAGTTCAGACCAGGAGACTTCTCCGTCGCCAGCGAGGTGCCATAGCCCTGAAGCGTGATCAATCAGCAAATCGAGACAGGCGTGGACGAGATCGGGCAGATAGGTCGGTGAGACGATGCCCTCCACGACGAAGCACGGCTGTCTCTTATGTAAGGCCAACCTGCTGGCCGACACGAAATTCAAATTATCCCAAGGACTGAAAAAGGCACCTGACCGGACAATTAAGGCCTCAGAATAGACGTCAAAAACGCGCTGTTCCGCTTCCGCCTTTGCCCTGCCGTAAACACCGAGGGGATTGACTGGGTCGCTTTCAGCGTAAGGGGTCGATTTGCTACCATCGAATACCAAATCTGATGAGAAAGTCAGCAGCGGAATTTTGTTGCGACGACATTCCCGCGCGAGAATTGCCGGCCCTTCCACATTGTCGCGACGGCAGCGTTGTGGATCGCGTTCCGCTTCGTCCACGCGAACATATCCTGCCGCATTAATGACGGCCCAAGGTTGGATCTGGTCCATTGCGGTTCGCACGGAATCTAAATCAGCGATGTCCATTTCCATTCGGCTAAGCAGACGGCAAGGCAAGCCGCGAATTTCACAGATTCGGGAAAATCCTCGGGCCAGTGATCCCCCGGCGCCTGTGATCAGAATGGGGGGGCCCGGCAATTCACGTTCGTCCTGCAGCTGAAACACGGTCCTTCGATACGCATGTGTCAGTCGCCCGGCCCGGCGCCACCACCCTGGTTGATTCAGAACAGGGTGCGTCGGTGGCTTACCGCACGCCAGCTCGCGAACGAGTCCAGCCAGGGCAGTCGGTCGTGGAACGGGCCCACTGACGTTGAATGCACCCGCTTCATAGCGCCCTTCGGGACGCGTCACCAGATTGTGCCAGTCAAACGCGCCGAACAGCGACCAGGCCGTGACCGCCCGCACGTCGACTCCAGCGTCCTTCGCCGCAGTCGCTTCACGCCAGATATCCCATAGCCAGCGCAGCTGATCTTCACGCCCGCAGGCCAGATGAGCTTCTGTAATCACGAGCGGAATGTGATAGCGTTTCCAGGCCTCCATCAAGATCGACTTGGCGCCGAATAGACCTTCCTGTCGAACTCGCACCGCCTCCACATCGGCATAAACATGACGTTCGTTTCCACCCCAGCAAGCCGGATGATGGGCATTGACTCTCCTGTCGAGGTAGCGTTCGCTCGTCACGTAGTAGTTCATGCCGATGAGATCTGGCGCGCAGACATGTTCGCGAAACCAGTCCAGTTCGGACTCGGCGATGCCGCACCATAACAGGAAATCTCCGATCGGATGATGCTTGTCGACGCGCCCCGATAACAGGTCAAATGTCAGCCAGCGCCGGGCGTTTTCGAAATCCGCCTGATATCTTAACGATGGAGAACTAAAAGTCTTTCCGAGATCTTCGGTCTGAACGAGCTTTGCATCTGGATTAGATTCGCGGATCGCTCGCATGGCCAACGCAATCGCTTTACATTGATTCAGCAGGGCCATCGCAAATGAGTGATTATCGCGGGAATGCGGATACCAGAAACCATACAATGCGCTGAATCTGGCGGTCGTGAGCGGTTCATTGATCGGTGTATAGAAGTCAACCCAGGGAAACCGCATCGCGAATGCCCGGGCATAGGCTTCCAGTTCCGATCCCAGACGGGGACTCAACAAGTCAATCCCTCGGGGACCGCTCCCGTGATGCAGAAATCCAACGATTGGACGAAGCTTCAATTCTTTCAGTCGCTTCAATCGAGAATCCGCCCACGACCAGTCGTAGCTGCTTTGGCAAGTGGAGGCAGCCTGTTCCCACAATGCTGGATAGCGTAACACCGAAATCCCGAGGCCAGCGATTCGATCCAGGTCATCCAAACGCCGGTCGTGCCCGCTCCAGACCAACTGATCAAAATACTGATCCTTGACTCGATTCCGGGTGCATTCCAGCCCGCCCCACATTTCCAGCTGATTTCGAGGGATTTCTAAATCCATCACTACCTCGGCGTAAGATGCAGTTCAGCGCGTCATGAGCAGGTCAATAGTCGGAGTCACTGACCGTGTTGCCTCTGCACTGCCCGCATCAACTTTGGATGCTGACAGCGTCCGCACTAGACCGACAGGTGTTGTACGCCGCGCTCCCCTTGTCACCGAAAAATTCGGCGACTTTCGCCGACCCAAGGAATCGCGACAGACGAGGAATTCCAATCACTTTGCAACACTGCCGCGAGTTTCAGGGTAAGATACTGCTGTGGACGGATTCACGGCGGCTGAGCCGACGGCCTCAGCCGCTTTCTTACCCGCCAGGAACGCGTGATCCGAGTTGTAGTATTCCCATTCACTGTAGCGTCCAGCTAAAATCACGTCGTGCTGCGACAGCCAACGGCGAATCAATGACACATTTCGAGCGCGAGCATGATCGTAGATCACATAAGCATGCGGCATGTCGACTTGCGTTTTAGTCCAGACGGGGTCATCGGGTCGGATAATGCCGACCTTGCGGCAATCGTCAATACACTGACTAATCAGGTCATCCCCTTCGTAGGGCAATGGCTTGTAGTGAGAATGATAAGTAATCTCACAGGTCAATCCGAATCCGCCCGGAGGATTACAGCCGGGACTCGCGTTGCCTTGAACAAAGATGCGATGAAAGATCGTGTCTTCTGGATAGTAGATCCAATGTTTCTCGGTCAGGTTCTCCCGTCCGATACCGAGATGCACGCAACGGACGGAAATGTATCGCAATGCGAAAGCGGCTTCTTGAACTTCCTGCGGAGCTTCATCTCCCGCCAGGCGAATCAACACGGGCAGCGGCATCGTACTGACAAGGTGCTCATAGTTGACAACCGACCCATCTGAAAGCGTGACTTGATGGCGTTTCGGCGAAAATCCAACCACACGGGTGCGCAGTTTCAATGGCCCTTTCAGCAGGGGAAGGAAGCCATCCATCATGGCTTGAAATCCCCCTTTCAGCGGGTAGCCGAACCGCGCATTAGGTCCCATGGGGCGACCAACGGGCGACAATGCACCATCGATCATTTCTTCGAGATCGGGAAGTGGTACGCGTCCTCCGAGCCACGATGTCTCCATTTCAGTCAGCGGGACGGCCCACAGTTTTCGATTATAAGGAATCGCAAAATGCTTCGCGATGCCCCGTCCCCAGACCTTATAAATAAACTCTTCGAAATTCGCCGGTTCTGAACTTCCCAAGGACGAACCATTTCGACTTTCAGCATGTCCGTCCGATTCACCGGCATGACGCGGATTGCCAAGCTTCGCGGTACTCTCGAGGACGCCGTCGCCGCAGCAGTCTTCGACACGCCCTTTGCTTTTGCCATTGACCTTTCCATCCTGCTTGTGTGAACATACCAGCCCCTTTAGTTCGGTCGCTTTCGGAGTACTACCATTGCGTTCCGGAGCCTTGGCCGTGCCGAATCGCGACTCGATCGCCCCCATGATGCACTCTTTGATCACCTCAGGCGGCAGACCATATAGGGCGCCTTGGAACGGATAGCGTGTATACACGTTCTTGCTGAAAATCCACGCCTCGCGATTTTGCCAATGGACGTTTTCGCCTAGCAAGGTTTGATACATGTCGTGAACATAGGGGTCATTGCTGAACATGATATGACCCGCGAAATCGAACGTGAAGCCGTCCTGTTCGATTGAACGGCACCATCCACCCACGCGGTCGTTCTGCTCGACCAGGATTGCGTCGGTTCCAAGATGATAGGCGGCGCTGAGGCCGGTGGGCCCCGCTCCGATCACAACCACTGGGGATTGCAGCGTCTCAGAATCAGAACTTATACTTTGCTCGCTCGGCTCGTCCGACCGTTTGCCGGTCAGTGTTGCGGTGGAGTGACTCGACACGGCCGAATTTGAACGACTTGCTGACGTGGAGTTCAATGGTGTCTGGGTGCCTGTTCCGCCTCCCAGGTTCAATCTTAAGGCGACCGGCTCATGATTGAGGATCACATCATGAATCAGGGCCGTCATCTCTTCCACAGTCTTATCCCAAGATGTTTCCGATAGAACGTCCCGTATCTTCGCCGTGCGCGCGGTCCGCTCTGTCTGAGTGGAATTTAAGGCGACATCGCAGACATGCAGGAATTGCTCGGGAGTGTCTGCCAGGTAAACAATGTCACCATAAGGTTCGGCGACGTCGGTAATCGAGGTGCTGACAATGGGCTTCTCTGCCGCCATGTACTCCAGGGTTTTTGTGGGACTAATGAAGCGCGTGGCCTCATTTCTGGCGAAGGGCAGCAGGCAGACATCCCAACCGCTCAGTAAAGGAGGCAGTTCAGCGTATTTCTTCATGCCGAGGTAGTGCACGTTTGGCAGTTGTGGTAACCGAGCAGGATCGATCTTCACAACGGGCCCCACCATGACGAACTGCCAGTCGGGCCGTGCCGTGGCCGTCGCGTTCAGCAACTCGACGTCGAAACGTTCATCGATGACACCAAAGAATCCAAACCTGGGGTGCGGGATGCTCGCCTGTTCGGGGGGTTCTGGAAGCAATGCCTTCGCACGTCCGAAATGCGCGGTCTCAATACTGCTGGGAAAACAGTAGACATGCGGGTGGCGGTGCTGCTTGGCCCGAAACAGGCTGGGGCCGCCCGTGAAAACCACGTCAGCACGCTTGAGCAGGTCCGCTTCATGCTGTAAGAGTTCGGGAGGAGCGTGCAAAAAGGCGGACAATTCATCCATGCAGTCGTAAATGATCGCCTGCGGCCGGAGGTTTGCCAGCAGCGGAAATGCCATTGGAGTATAAAACCAGACAGCGTAACAACTGATTTTGTGCTCGACGAGCAGTTGCCGGATGAGTTCGTCCAGAGTCTCCATCTGCTCAAGATGAAAACCATGTCCGTCAGCGGGTGTGACCGGATGGCAAATGAAAACGTTGGGACTCGGCTCCGAGACTTCCCATCTGGTCGGACCTTCACCGCGCGTTGGTTCCTCAATGAAGTAGACCCGTCGCTGCTGGCTGAAGCGACTTAACAAATGCTGCGGCCGCTGCCACACAAAATTCCACCGCAAATGTGAAAAGACAATGAGATCGAACTCAAGTGACATAATATGGGCTCCTATGCGTTGAGGTCTTCAAGTCTGAAATGCACAGCGGTGACAAACGGTAAGGTAATGAGCTCCTTACAGAAAGTGATGATATGCTGGAAGGCATTATCTCCGAAGGCGATGTTGGGCCCGCTGAAACCTTTAGCAAACCTTGCGCCTTAGTGTTACTTTCGCGACCTCTCGGAAACGCTGCCGATCCCCAAAATGAGGCCGCGATTACGAAAGATTATGACGTTAGGCAACTTACGTCGGATGACGGATACTTTGACAGATACGCAAAGCGAATTATCTCAACTTGAACGTCGAGCTTGGCAATGTTGCGAAAGGCTTCTCCGGTTTCAGTGAAGAGCCATGTCGAACGCGTACCGATCAAAGTGTGCCACCGATGGACTAAATGAACTTGCCATAATGCGATATGACTATCGGTGGCAGCAGGCTGAAGTGGTGCAATAGTCTTATTTAAAGTTGACCTGTCATCGAGACACGGAATGCTTGATAGAGGAAAACCGACAAACGAGATGTGACGGCGGAAGCTTATATGGAAAATGAATACCCCAGAAATGCAATAAGGTCATTCCTTTACTTTTCGGTCATTCCACGTGTTGGCACAGGGGTTGCCGAGCGAGTTTCATTTAAGAATGACTGATCTCGCGATTTCCAGATCAGCGGTTCCTCAAACGCAACAACGACATCTCGTCCACGGGCACTGGTTGTCATGAAACTCGATCTGAAGCTGATATTGGACACTGCCGGACCAACCGCGACGCTCGTATTCGCTTCCTGGATTTTTCTGCAGTACTTGAACCAACGATTTGCGGACGCATCTCTTCGATACCGGGAACTACTTTCGGAATTCCGGGAGCACAGCGACCACGATGTGCGACACCGCAGCCTTCAAGAACAGATACTGCGTTATCGAACCCGCTGCGGCCGACTGGGACGGGCGACGGGACTGGGGTTATTCGCCGCATTTTTTCTGCTCGCCACGCTATTGCTGTGTATCACCTCAATGGCTTCGCATCAGCCCCTCATTTTATCGTTAGCGAGTTTGATCTGTTCTGTGATTGGAATTACGCTGCTGATTGTTTCCGTTGCGCTGGCTTGGTCCGAA
>JAQGHT010000924.1 GCA_028291565.1 Planctomycetaceae bacterium
TGGCTGACGTGGCGGCAATGATTTCTCACGGATATTATCCCAATGGCGCATACGGTTCAAACACAGGACTGGGGATTTCAAGCGATGCCGGAACGAGAATTTTATCGACAAGAATTCCAATTCCACCACTTTTCAACAAATTAATTGTTCGAACAACAGTTGTCTTGACGATTGTCTGTCAAAGACTAGAATTGGATGGAAACCGGAGCGAAGATTGAGGTTGTCGTTCCAGCATTTGCGTTTTCGCTGACCGCCAATTTGGTCGACAGCGTTCTTCAGAGGAGGTCGATGAATGAGTGCATCCGCGTCTGGTCGTGAGGCTCCGCAGGTCATTGTCATTGGGGGTGGTCCAGGAGGATCGACCGCTTCGACTCTGATTGCACAGCAGGGATACCGCGTAGAGCTTTTTGAACGGGAGCACTTTCCCCGGTTTCATATCGGTGAGTCGCTGATCCCTGAAACGTATTGGATCTTGAAGCGGCTGAATATGCTCGACAAGATGAAGGGAAGCCACTTCGTCAAGAAGTACAGTGTCCAATTTGTCGGCCAAACAGGGCGACTCTCGGAGCCGTTTTATTTCGTCGATCATAAGCCGCACGAATCGTCGCAAACGTGGCAAGTGCGGCGCAGCGAATTTGACCACCTGATGCTGAACAATGCTCGGGAACATGGCGTACAAGTTCATGAAGGGACGCGAGTACTCGAGGTCCTGTTCGAAGGCGAACGGGCCGTCGGAGTGCGTGTGCAGCATGAAGATGGCACGCAACGAGAAGTCCGGGCTGATGTGGTCGTCGATGCCAGCGGCCAAAGTTCGATGATCATGAGTCGACTGGGGTTGCGGGAATGGGACCCCTTGCTGAAAAAAGCCGCTTGTTGGACCTACTGGGAAGGCGCCTTTCGCGATACGGGACACGATGAAGGCGCCACGATCGTCTTGCAGGTCCAGGGCAAGCAAGGCTGGTTCTGGTACATTCCGCTGCACGACAACATCGTCAGTGTCGGTGTGGTCGCAGGACATGAGTATCTGTTCAAAAACCGCCCCAACAAAGATTATGAGACAATCTATAACGAAGAAGTCGCGCGCTGTCCTGGACTGCAACCACGCATCGCCAATGCAAAACGTGTGACTGATTTCTTCGCGGCGAAAGAATACTCCTACCGTTCGAAAAAGGCCGCTGGCGATGGCTGGGTCCTGGTCGGTGATGCATTTGGTTTTCTGGACCCGCTCTATTCATCGGGAGTACTCCTGGCACTCAAATCGGGTCAACTGGCAGCTGACGCGGTCATCGAAGGATTGGGCAAGGGCGATACATCTGGAGCCCAGCTGGGGAAATGGGAACCGGGATTTGTACAGGGTATGGACCGGATGCGGCGACTGGTGTGCGAATTCTATGATGGTTTCAGCTTCGGAAAGTTTGTCCAACGCTATCCGCAACACAAGGGCAGCATCACGGACTTGTTGATCGGTGACTTATTCAAGGACAGCTTGGACGAAGTGTTCACATTGATCGACACGATGAAGGAACCAAAACCGGCGACCGTTGCGGAGTGAACTCACGTCGGGGGGACACTTTTACGACAGGGGATCAGGTCTTCAAATTTCAGTTTTGGACTCTCGAACAAATTGTAATGTGGATCGATCCGGTAACTGGCGATCAATATCCAAGGTTGATCTACCACCAAAACTGAAATTTGAAGACCTGACCCCGACGACGAATCCTCCGGAGTACCAGGTGGACGAGAAAACCAGGCTGGCCCAAAATTAAACCACTCCAGTGCTGTGGTGTTCACATTCCGATCGTCAAAAACTTCGTCGCGATGCGAAGCCTGCCGCAACACTAATCACGTTTTCAGATAAAACATGACAAGCTCCATTCAAATGACTCAATCTCTCCGCACATCGCCAATCACGCATTGGCGGCTGTGGAGTGTTTACGTCTTGATGCTGCTAGGCACCGTGGCGGCCTTTTTCCTGATCCGGCACTTCGGCGAAGGTTTAGGGGCCGTATCTGGTACTGCGGAGACTGTTGGCACAGCGACTTCAGTTTCCGTCGCACATCGCAGTGATGCCTTACTGCACATTTTGCTCGCATTGGTCGCGATGATCGCCGCAGGGCGACTGTTGGGACTTGGATTTCGGTACTTTGGACAGCCGCCTGTCATCGGCGAGGTCATCGCCGGAATCCTGCTGGGCCCATCACTGCTCGGCCGTATCGCCCCCGAATTCGCAGCCTACCTGTTGCCGCAGTCGGTCGCCCCTTCGCTCGGAATCATCGCCCAACTGGGCGTGATCTTATATATGTTCGTCGTAGGCCTGGAACTCGATTCCGGGGCATTGCATTCGCGCGGACACTCCACGATCGCGATTTCTCATGCGAGTATCGTGACGCCGTTCATTCTGGGATCGCTGCTGGCGCTGTTTCTCTATCCAAGATTTGCCGAATCTCACGTCTCATTCACGGTCTTCGCATTGTTCCTGGGAGCGGCAATGTCGGTCACTGCCTTTCCCGTCCTGGCGCGGATTCTGACCGATCGAGGCATCAGCCGCACGCCGCTGGGCATTGTGGCTTTGACATGTGCCGCAACAGATGACGTGACCGCCTGGTGTTTATTGGCCTTCGTCGTCGGCGTGGCTCAGTCGCAGGTCAGCATGTCACTCTTCGTCCTGCTGTGGACATGTCTGTTCATAGCCGTGATGCTGCTGCTCGTTAAACCGCTGTTGCAGCGCTGGGTCAAGTCGCTGGGGGATCAACCAATGTCGCCCGGAGTTATGGCGATGGTGTTTACAGCACTCCTGGGATCGGCGTTGATCACAGAAGCAATCGGCATCCACGCGATCTTTGGAGGGTTTATCCTGGGGGCCATCTTCCCCCATGACAGTCGACTGGCTCGAGATTTAAGACACAAGCTGGAAGATACCGTCACCGTATTGCTGTTGCCTGCGTTCTTCGCCTTTACTGGCATGCGCACGCAAATCGGATTGGTTTCCGGCCTTGAGAACTGGGCCTGGTGCGGCTTGATTATCGCTGTCGCGACACTCGGAAAATTCGGGGGAACCCTGGTCGCCGCGAGACTTACTGGCTTAGGCTGGCGCGAATCATCCAGCTTGGGAATCTTGATGAATACGCGGGGGCTGATGGAGCTGATTGCCCTCAATATCGGTCTCGACTTGAAGATCATCTCGCCCACGGTCTTTGCCATGCTGGTAATCATGGCCGTCGTCACAACAATAGCGACGACACCGATTCTGCAGCTGATCGATCGTGGCAAGCCATTGCCAGCAGTCTAAGCACATTCCGAGCTTGCAACACCCTCGATGCCTCTATGGGAAAACCAATACCCGGGATTTCTCCCGAATATGCGTGAATGGACTTCAACCAAGGAGGCACCAAAGGGGTATTGCAAAGCATCTCGGCAAAACTATTCTTCAAGTTGCAGGCCTGCAGCCTCGGTGATCCGATCAAAGGAGGCTCGATTGGTCGTGTAACTGATCGCCTGAACGACGTCGCGCGGGCCAGCCAACTCGACGGCCTTATTGACTTCGCTATCCGTCAAAACAACGGGCGAGGCTCCGAGTTTCCTGGCGACCGTGAATAGAGATTGCTCACGCGGCGTGAATTCCTTCCAATTACCGTCGAGAGCATAGATCTGGTCGTCTGTTTGTCCCAGGGCGCGGAGCCAGCGCTGAGCCTGCCCGACAGCGTACCAGGCGCGGTCTTGACGCGCAATGATCCAGCTCAACTGTGCCTTAAGCAGCGGTGTAAGATCTCCCTTTTCATCAGTTGAACGCAAGCTTGCAACACGACTGCCTCCACTACGGGGAAAATTCGCAAGCAATCGCACCCAATTCGGCAAGGGGCCAGTGGCGGTCCATTTTTCTCCCATGATTGTGCGCGATTCCGCCTCACCCACTAACGGCAAGCGCGAGGTTCGTTGCCGGACCTGCGCGAGGATCTTTTCGACTTCTGAGCGCGATTCCAGAGGAGCGCGTTCACAGACGGTCGCCTGAGTCGGCTCGCCCGTCTTCGCGTCCACGACAATCGCCGCGACCTTGCTGACTTTCTTTTCGAACGCGGCCGAAGTTGGAGTCAGATACGAGCCGCGCGGCAACTTCGGAGCAACTGTCGGATCCAAAGGCGCAGTCGGGTCCGCGCGTCCCACGCGGGAATAGCCTCCTTCGTCTTTCCGTTGCGGTACTCCCACGCCTTCTTTCCATCGATTGATCGAATTATTACCGGCCATCGACAGGATCATTTCCAGGATCTGTAGATCAGTAAAATGCTTTTTCAACTCGACGATGTCTGCATCGGACAGGTGGTGTGGTTCGTAGGAAAACTTGCGGGCAAATGCGAATGCGACTTGCTCACCCGGCTTGAAACCGGACCAGTCACAGTCCAGAGCGGCAATTTGATCTTCCGTCAAACCCGCAGCGAGAAGTTTCGACTCCTGGTGCCCCATACAGTACTGACAGTTATTGACTCGCGAGACGATCCAGAACAGCTCAACCTTGAAAGCGTTGTCGAGCGTCATCCCTGGTTCTTGCTCCTGTCCCCCGCCGCCTTGACGCCCACCACCACCGGTTCGTCCGGCACCGCCACCTTGCCCCCCGCGGCCTATCGGATTGCCATTCCGGCCATCGTCGACGCCTTTCAGGTAATGAAATCGCAACCGCGATTCGTAACTGTCCGCCTGAGTTCCCAACTTCTCACGGTCTTCGGCCGAGAGTTCAGGCAGCGGAACACGCGGTGTGCGGATTTTCACGTCCTCAATGAGTCGCTTCATTTCCGGGCGCGTGACCGGAACGGGACGGGGCGTATCATCGGGAGCCGCGCCAAGCAACAGACCGACTGGGGTCAGCAGTAAACCGCAGATCAGCATTTTTGAAAGGCGAATCATGGATGTTCCTCACTAAAATGAAAAAGGCTTATGCTACGGACGTTCCAGCTGCAATCTGGCAGCTTCC
>JAQGHT010000927.1 GCA_028291565.1 Planctomycetaceae bacterium
AAGCCGATCAGGAGGCAGATGGATCGCAGGTTGGTTCGTCCCCTCAGCGGATTAACTCTGCTTGAGCGAAAAACGTATCTGCCGAGAATGATTGCACTTGCGCGATGGCAAGATGAAATAAACTCGTTCCCATCAAGTCGTTAGGAAATGTCAATCGCCTGTCGTCCCGACTTTGAAGCACTTGCAGCTCTTCGTTTGGCCAATGGTGGAGAACTGTTCCGTTGTACTGTGAAACGACTTATGCGTTTCTTGCGATCCGTAACTTTGGGTTCAATCAGCAACACCGCAGCACCCGAGTTGAACAGTGGAATGGTATAACTGCTTATTGAAAGCTGGCTTGCGGAGTTCAAATCCCGTCGCCTGTTTCGCAGTCTTCCTCACACTTCGCCGAGGCGGGGGTTACAGCGGTTGGAACGCTGCCAACGTACACTTTCGGTGCAATTCGCTGCATCGGTTTGCCGTCCGTGACCGATTCCCGTCAGGACCTCGCCGGGATTTCGGATTCCCTTCGGAAAATCACGGAGCGCTTCTTGACGAACCAAATAGTTGCATATACAATCGAATTAAGGGGGCATGAAATGGCGGCCGAGAATATGCAAGCGATGATCGACAAAGTCGCCAGCGAGTGCATCGCCGTTCGACTCCGCATGCTGAATCGCGTCGTCACGAACATCTACGACGACGCCCTGCGGCCGCTCGATCTGAAAGTGAGCCAGATGAACATTCTGGTCGCCGCTGCCAAGATGGGAACGGCTCGCCCCGTCGATGTTTGCGAACATCTGCATCTCGATGTCTCGACCCTCAGCCGCAACGTCGAACGAATGAAGGCTCGTGGCTGGTTGGAAGTGGTGCCCGGCGAAGACGGCCGCTCGCAGCCGTTTCGCCTGACGCCGCAGGGACGCAAGCTCCTGGAACAGGCGATTCCGAGCTGGAGCGAAGCGCAGCAGCAGGTCAAGAAGGCTCTGGGGAACGGGTTCGTGGAGCAGTTGAACCAGACCGTCAAACAAGTCCGCAAAGGGAACACCGGAAGCTGATTTTTTTCGGCGTGTAGTTGCATATACAACAAGGAGCAGCAGTGAAGCTCGAAGATCACCCGACCGTGCAGCGGATTCGCCTCAAGACCGTACCTCCCGTTCCGTCGAAGACGGAGTCGCTGGATGCCGCGTGGCTGAAGCAACTGGTCCTCAGCGCCGGTGCCGATGACGTGGGGTTTGTCGAGATCGGCAGACCCGCTTTGGACGATCAGCGAGAAGATATCATCAAGGCGTTCCCACACACCAAGACCCTGATCAGCTTCGTGGTTCGCATGAATCGAGAGGCCATTCGGACACCGGCTCGCTCGGTCTCCAATCTCGAATTCCACCACAGCGGGGAGGAGGTCAATGACATTGCCCGGAGCGTGGTTCAAGCGCTGGAAGACCGGGGAATCCGAGCAATGAACCCATCGATGGGATTCCCCATGGAGATGGGCAAGTTTCCCGGCAAGATATGGATTGTGTCACACAAGCCGGTCGCGGTGGCGGCAGGGCTGGGAATGATGGGCATTCACCGCAACGTGATCCATGAGAAATTCGGTAACTTCATCCTGCTGGGAACCATCCTGCTCGATGCGGAGGTTTCAGAGTCCAGCCAGCCGATCAACTATAACCCTTGCCTGGAATGCAAACTGTGTGTGGCCGCATGTCCCGTGGGGGCCATCTCACCGGAAGGAGATTTCAACTTCTCGTCTTGCTACACCCATAACTACCGGGAGTTCATGGGCGGCTTCACCGATTGGGTCGAGCAGATCGCGGACAGCAAGAATGCGGGCGACTATCGCAGTCGGGTCAGTGACGCCGAATCGGCTTCGATGTGGCAGAGCCTGTCCTACGGCGCGAACTACAAAGCCGCGTATTGTCTGGCGGTCTGCCCGGCCGGAGAGGACGTGATTGGACCGTTCCTCGCCGACCGGAAGGCGCATCTCAAGGACATCGTGCGACCCCTTCAGGACAAGGAAGAGATCATCTACGTCACCAAAAACTCCGATGCTGAAGACCATGTCGCCAAACGGTTTCCCCACAAAAAGATCAAGCACGTGGGCAACAGCCTGCGGCCGAACAGCATCGAGATTTTCCTGAACGGAATGCCGAATGTCTTCCAGCCAGGGAAGTCGGCGGGACTGAACGCCATTTACCACTTCACCTTCACCGGCCGTGAGCAGCGGCAGGCAACGGTCGTGATCAAGGACCAGAAAATCCGAGTGCAGGAGGGACATGTTGGCAAGCCCGATCTCCACGTTAGCGCGGACTCGCAGACATGGGTCGGCTTCCTAAGGAATGAAAAAAACGTGGTGTGGTCAATGCTGCGGAGAAAGATTCGGCTCGATGGCCCACTCAAACTGCTGGTGGCGTTCGGAAACTGCTTTCCGGGAGTAGTTACTCGGCACCAGGTGGTCAACATCTTACCGCCCTCTTCCAGGATCAGGGGCGAGGCAGCGCCTTATGTGAAAAACGACCGCACCACCAAAGAAACCCGGTGGCGCGGCAAGCTCTCGCTCTCGGACATCGTCGAAGAGGCTCATGAGGTGAAGACTTTCCGCTTCGGCCTGCCAAATGGACGGCCAATCCCTTTTGAGTATCTGCCCGGCCAGTTCGTGACGCTTCACGTCGCACCTCAGGGTGTCCCGACCAAACGTTCCTACACGATCGCATCGTCACCCACCTGGCGCGACCGGATCGAGATCACAGTCAAACGCGAAGACCAGGGACTGGTCTCAAGGTGGTTGCACGACGAACTGAAGATCGGGGACGAGGTCGAAATCGAAGCGCCGAATGGGACCTTCACCTTCAGCGGCAAGGAGGCGGACCGTGTGGTACTGATCGGGGGCGGCGTGGGAATTACGCCCCTGATGAGCGTCGTACGCTATCTCGCCGCGACGAACTGGCGGGGCAACGTGCACCTGATCCTCGGCTTCCGATCGCCGCGCGACTTCATTTTCCGAGAGGAACTGGCCGGGCTTCAGGCACGCAACGCCAATCTCAGCGTCACCATCACCATGAGCGGCCCGCGAGACGAGCCGTGGTCGGGGCGCGTCGGCCGAATCGATGCGCCCCTGCTCGCATCGACCGTGCCTGATCTTGTGGCCCATCGGGTGCATGTCTGCGGACCGCCGCCGATGATGGACGCAGTCAAGGCCGCACTTGTCTCGCTCGGCGTCCCCCATGCCCAGATCAAGACCGAGGCGTTCGGGACGATCAAACGCGACCCGGCCGCGAAGGATGCTGGGTCAAAGGAGATCGCGGGCAGGGCTTTCTTCCTGACTTCCGGCGTGACCGCGCCCGTTCCAGTCGATGCAACGATACTCGACGCGGCCGATACGGCCGGCGTCTCCATCGACAACGCCTGCCGTTCCGGCACATGCGCATCCTGTCGCGTTAAGTTAGTCTCGGGCCGGGTGACGATGGCCGTCGAGGATGCGCTGACCGATCAAGACAGGGCCGAGGGATACATTCTGGCCTGCCAGGCCAAGGTCCAGGGCGATATTGAAGTCGACGCCTGAGGAGGGGCACTCATCAGCCTCGGGTGATTTGACCTTGCGTTCATTGGCTCAGCCGTCGGACTGTGGCCCGTATGTCGGATCATGGAGCGTCGTTATTCGCACACACAAACACCTTGGGTGCATCGGCAAGCGCCCTTCTCGACTCCGATCACGCTCGCCCGCAGCGCTGGCGATCGCGTAGCATTTTTCAGCCGAGTAGAATCGCAACCCACTACTTTTTCATGAGTTGCAATGATGCCGCCAAATCCCAGTGGACCAGTTTCCACACTGTGAACGGCCCCAGGAAAAGTTCAAACGACGTCTTGTTCTCTATCCGGGTGAATGCAGTCGGGCCAGGCCCGGTCGAGACGCCGCTGCTGGCGATGGGAACGGGTGGGGACCCGCACAGCTATGCCGCCTTCGTCCCGATGGGGCGGATCGGCCAACCGAATGAGATCGCTGACGCTGTGGTGTGGCTTTTGTCCGAGGAGGCCCGCTACGTCACCGGCCACACGCTGCCCGTGGATGGCGGGGTCTGCTCGCAGTAACGAGTGATAAGGGGCAGGGACTTCGGGGGGAGCAGAGATGCCAGCGCAACCAGAGCTGTTTACGCCGGTGAAGATTGGCCCGCTGGAACTGGCCAACCGCATCGTCATGTCGCCCATCTGCAGTTGTCTATGCAAGGCCCTTCATCTCCAATCCCGACCTCGTGGAGCGGTTTCGGCTCGACGCCCCGCTGAATCCCTGGGATGTGCGGACGTTCTACGGCGGGGACGATCACGGCTACACGGACTACCCGACTTTGGCTGAGCAGGGATGGCCTCGGAAGGCCCTGTAAGGAGGCGCTGCGCCAGGTAGTGTTACCGGCTACGGAGGTCTTGGGCTGAATGGCCTTTGCGTAAGAAACAGGACGAAGTTTCCGGGTCAGGCAACCCCTAGAAAAACAACAAGACACGCATAATATTGTAATGAGCGTATCCGGTTTTTAGAATGCGGGCCAGTTTGAATGAGAATTGATTTTAGTCCGAATTTTGTTGTGGGGATGTCGTGGCCATTGCTCGCAAAACTCTAGTCGAGCCGACGGTGACTCCGTTTTATCACTGATTTCCCGGTGTGTGCGGCGCGCCTTTCTTTGCGGTGCCGAAAATGCACACCGGAATCAATGATCAAGCGAGAGAGGCTTGCCGGTTACCTCGTTGAGATCGATGACGAACGCGGAACGTTCACGATCCTGCATTCCTGGTGGAAGAATCTGCGCGACGTTGTGCTCAAATTGGTAGGTTGCGTGTTCCTCGGTGCCTTGGGGGCTGCCTTGGCCAGCCCCTGGAACTGGACGTTCGAGATCCCTGTTGCCCAATGGCAATGGTACCACGTTTTAATCCTTGGCACTCTCTCTCTCTTGTTGTGATCTTGATTGGCGTCGTCTGTCTCGTCGTCGGTTTTGGCGGCCTCTACGATATCGCGCTATGCGTGGTTCGCGGATTTCCGCAAGTTGTGCTGGACAGAGTGGAGAATAGATGCCGTGACAGTACCGGTAAAGTTTTCCGAATTGAAGGGATCGATTCGATACTCGTCGCCGAACAGGACGGCGGAGAGGGCGCGGTCTACTACGCGTTAGTTTTTCAATTTTTGGAGGGGCAGCCGCGTGAGTTAGACCGATCGGCCGCGTATTCCCGCGCGTATTGCGAGGAGCTCGGAATGGCCGTCGCCGGTTTTCTCAACGTCCCAATAAAAGGGATCAAGAGCAACGCAGAAACAGCTCGCTGAAATCTCCTTGCAGGTTCGAATTACGGAATATCGAGATCAAACGGAAGGGATGACCAAGCGTGTTAACGGCAAACCTTGCGGATGGTTGGATCGGTTACCAGCCCACGTTCCGTAACTTCAGTTTGGGGTTTCGCGTGGTGTGCGAGCGTGAGTGAGTTGGTCCGATTCGTCAGCAATCTCCCGATGTCGGGTCTGCAAGCGTGGCTGGCCATGACCAAAGGCGGAAACTCCAGTTTACCACGCAAGAAGCAATCTCGAACGCAAAAAAGGCGGCCTAAGCTCGACTTTGGCTCGCTTTGCAAAAAAGTTGATCAATCAATGCTTGAAATTTGAAACACAGAGGCACAGAGGACGCAGAGAAATTTCAATGGAAAACCCTGTGTCCTCTGTTTCTCTGTGTTTCAAAATCCTGTTTGGATTATTGAAGTACCTTTGTATCGGCAGGTCTTTCAAATAACCGAATATTACTGATTTGCCAAAGAATTTGTGTCAGGCCGTCCACGCAAGGTGGCCAAAGTCGAGCTAAGGATCGGTGTCTCAATCACTGTCGGAAGTTGCCTGCAGCCTTTCAGGTCATCGACGGGCAAGAGTGCCCATCTTACGGCACTTATTGCTGCACAAATCCTAAAGTCCCGATAATCCAAACCGGTACGACGGCGGAATTCTGGGAGAATTGAGCCAAGACATTCGGAAACGCCACAAAGCAGCAGAAGCAATAACGGTCGGGACTTCAAGCCACGCGACAAGGTCGCAAGGCTGTAGGACGGACATTCTTGTCCGTCTGGCGCGATGTCGGACAAATCGTGCGACCGAGTTTCGCCACAACACTCTGAGCTATCCTTAATATCGGCAGTTGACGCGCCGATCATCGCCATCTATTGTTGGCGCATTCTGTCTGGAGAATCAAAAGATCCGCAAGGGAGAACGTCAGATGCCGACTTGGACACGAGCGTTTGGCATCATCATTGTCGTGCTGACCCTGGGGAGCGGCGATGGCGCGAGTCTCGCCGAGGAAAAGGACGCGCCGTCGCTCAACGGCCGGCTCCTATTCCACCGTTACACGAGCTACGACAGCTACGACAGCCAGCTCTTTCTCTACGACTTCCAGGTCAAGACGCTAACCTGCCTGAGTGACTCGTGGCCCGTCGATCACGCCATGAACGCCCATTTCTCTCCCGACGGCAAGCGGATCGCGTTCATGGCGCTGCCCAAGGGGAAGCGCGATGGCAAAGATTGGGACGTGTTCTTGTGGAAGGTAGGTAGCGCCGAAAACCCGGAGAACCTGACCGGCGGAAACGGCCTGCGGAACGAGGACCCGAACTTCGCCCGCGACGGCAAGTCGATCGTGTTCAAGCAAGCTGGCCAGATCGCATTCCTCGACCTGGGGACGAAAAAAGTCCGTCGGGTCGAGATCGAAAAGAAGGCGGAGCGGTCGATGCCGGTGTTCGTGTCGAGCGGCCGGCGTGTCGTGGCGATGGAGAACGCGGCGGCAGACGGGGACTTGTACCTGTATGACCGGGATGGCACGAACCGCAGAGCGGTGGCCGCCGAGCCGAAACTGCAGGAGTACTTCCCAGTGCCGTGGGACGACGATCGGCTGCTGTATGTCCGCTGGCACACAGCTGACAACCGTAACGACCAGATTTACGTTCACGAATGGAAGACGGGTGAGAACCGGGCACTGGCGTTCTGCAAACCGGACGCGAACTACTCCGACCCGTACCCGGTCGATAAGTGGTGGGTGTTCTTCTCCAGCAACCGCGAGAAAGGGGCAGGGGGGTACGATTTGTACCTCGGGGACAGCAAAACCGGGGCGGTTCACAATCTGGGCGTTCCCCACCTGAATACCAAGGCGGAAGAGCTGGGATCATCGTACCTGCCCCGACCGAAGAATTAGAGCGGTTTAACTTTGCGCGTTCCGGTTTACGATGATTAATTGTGCCACTGCTTTAACGCTGTACTCGGCGTTTAAGCAGTGCTTTTCACCGCTCCGAATGCACTGCTTAACGACCGAG
>JAQGHT010000931.1 GCA_028291565.1 Planctomycetaceae bacterium
TGCTCTGCTTGCGAAGCGACTTGGTTCGGCTTATGCTTAAGAATGAATTCTCATGGTGCTTCGGGCACCATGTTTGTGACGAGTTCCGCCGGGTGTTGCACCCGGTGGTTCGAAACTCTCCGCTTTAGACGAAGCGTCAAGAGTTTTGAACAGGTAGCTCGACGACGAACTGATCTTCGATGTCCGACTGGTTTTCGACCGGCCGGTCACCGAAATGAGTCCGCGTGACGCATCCATCATTCCTGAGACGGAACGAACCCTATGGCACGGCACCGGTTTGCTCTGGTGTTTCTGGCTGTTTTGTCGCTCGCGACTTCAAGTGCTACGGCTGCCGAGCCGTACTTGCAGTTCGCGGAAGCATTGCGACAACGCCAATATTTTGACACGGCCTTGGAGTATCTCGAATGGGCTGACACCCGTCCGAATATCCCCGGAGACGTGAAGGCTGTCATTCCTTTCGAAAAAGCGACCACGCTCATTGCGCTGTCGAAGGATCAAAAGAACCCTGAAGTGGCTTTGGCCACGTTAAATAAGGCCCAACTGTTCCTGGAACAGTTTCTGAAGGCCAATCCCGATCATCCGAAGGCCGCCAAGGCCAGTGCGGAAGCCGCCGTCGTCTTGCAGACGCGTGGCAAGGTCGCTCTGCAACAGGCTCGATCACCGAGCAATGTCGTTAAAAAAGCCGAGTTCATGAAGCAGGCCAAGGAGTATTTTGGCAAGGCGAAAGGCATGTTTATCGCCGCCTCTGAAAAGTACTCCAAAGAGCATCAGGCGTTCGGGGCGCACGTCGACAAAGCCAAAGAGCCGGAAAAATATGAGCAATGGGGCGATGTCGAACGGTTGATGATTCGCGCGAAGTTGGACGCAGCCATCGTGGAGTACGAAGAAGCTCAGACGTTTGAAAAGGACGATCCTCAGTACAAGGAATCTTTGAAATCGGCCGCAGCCAAATTTGAAGATCTGCATGCCCGGCATCGCAGTCAGGTTGCTGGCTTGCTGGCTCGTGTCTATCAGGGCAAGTGCTTTGAAGAACAGGGTGACCTGCAAAAGGCGATGGGGCTCTATAACGAACTGTTGTCCCACAAGGGTGAAACAGATGTGATGCGGAATCTGCAGGCCCAGGTCATGCACTTTAAGCTGATTTGCCTGAATTCCGCCGCGAAAGCAGACTATATCCTGGTCGACAAACTGGCGACGGAATGGATCAAGGAAAATCCGGGGATGTCCCGCACCAGACATGCGACGGGAATTCGTTATGAACAGGCGCGGGCGCTGGAGGCCATGACCAAAGACAAGGCCCTCAATTTGCCCGACGACAAGAAAAAGCAAATCCTGAACGAAGCGCTGACGATCGCTCGGATGATCGCGAGTCGCCCCGGTGAATATCGTGACCAGGGCCAGGCGATGGTCACTCGCTTGATGGCGGCACTGAATCGTGACGGCAAAGATCCGAAGGATTTCGATACGGCCTATGGAATGGCGCGTGAGTTGGTGAATAAACTCAAAGAATTGGGAGATGCCGTCAAGGCGGCGAAAGATGCCAAAGACGCCGATCCTGAAGATATCAAGCGTATGGAGCGCGGATTTGACCTGCACAAGAACGAAACCGCCCGTTTGTTGAACTTGGCCTTGTCATTACGCGATTCCAATTCCAAGACCAAGGAAGTCAACATCGCCCGGTATTCGCTGTGTTACGTCTACTTGCTACAGGGACGTTTGTATGATTCCGCGGTGTTGGGCGAATGGGTCGCCAAGCGTTATGCAGGCGATGAGGACAACGACACCACGGCCTCGGATTCCGCCTATGTTGCAATGGCAGCGTATGCTCGAGCCTACAATCTCAAGGGAAACAACGACAAGCAGGCGGACATCCAGAAGATGATCGCCATTTGCGATTTGATCGTGGCGAAATGGCCCAAGACTCCGAAGGAAATCGACGCCTGGGATATGCTGGGCAAGACTTATCTGCAGACCAAGGAATACGAAAAAGCGGCCGGCGCCTTTGAGAAAATTCCACCCGAATCCGGAAAATATCTGGATGCGCAGTTATTGCTGGGGCAAGCCCTGTGGGAAGCGGCCATCGAGTTGATGAACAAGCCGGTTGAAGAGCGTGCTGCTCCGGAAAAGCTGGCTGCATTGCAGAAAAAAGCTCAGGAAGTCTTGAAGAATGCGATCAGCATTCTGGAGCCCAAACTGGCCGAGGCTGAACAGCTCCCCGCAGGTCTGGCGGTCGCCAAGCTGACGTTGGCGCAAATTGCCAATCAGACGAACCAATTCGCGGAAGCGATCAAGTACCTGGAAACGGACAAGCGTTCGGTATTGACTGCGATCGTGTTGAAGGAAGGGGAAGTTCGGGGGACGAGTGGACCTAAGAGCATCAAGTTCGCGCAGGAAGTCTACAAACAGATCTTGCGAGCCTATATCGGCATGCAGAATCTGGACAAAGCCCGGACGGCGATGTCCGAAATGGAGAAACTCGCGGCAGGCCAGGGCAAGGATATTTTGCCAATCTACATCAACCTTGGACGCCAGTTCAAGGAAGAGCTCGATCGCCTCGCCAAAGCGGATCCACAGCAACATCAAGTGACGTTAAAGTCCTTCGAAAGTTTCCTGTCCAGCATGCTCGCTCGGAAAGAGGGGCAAACGTACAGTTCTCTGGCGTGGATGGGAGCGATGTATATCTCGCTCGGCGAAGGCATCGAGGACAAAGCGCTCGCCGCCAAATTCTTCGCGGCCGGTAGTCAGGCTTATAACGATCTGGTCACCAAAAGCGGTGAGGATCCCAAGTTCTGTACCAAGGATCAACTGCTGTCCGCGAAAGCGCAACTCGTCGCCTGCAAGCGAAAAGCGGGTGAATTCGAAGCGGCTTTGGACATGATGAAAGAGCTGCTGAAAGAACGCCCGAACGCGATCGATACGCAAACGGAAGCGGCCATGATCTTCCAGGACTGGGGCGCGGCCGGGCAAACGGATTCGCCCAAGAAGTGGATCGTGGCGATGCTGGGTGACGAGGTCACGGCGAAAGACCATCCAAAAATCGGCATGTGGGGTTGGGCAGGGTTGTACAAGAAAATGTCCGCCTCGAAAGACGCCGACAAGTTCAAAGAGCAAATTCTTGAGGCCCGGTACAATATCGCTTTTTGCCGGTATAGCGGCGGATTGAACGAAAACGGCGCCAAGCGGACGAAGATTCTGGAAGCCGCACATACGGACATTTCGCGGACCGCCCTGCAGAACGCATTCACGGAAAAGCAATACGACAGATTCAATGCGCTCTATCGCAAGATCGCTGAAGACATGGGCAAGCCCGTGCAGGATCTGCCCAAAGACAAGAATGACATAGTCATCAATCAGGTACCAGGCTCTGAAGAGAAAAAAAACGAGCAGGCGGAAATCAAGAAAAATGAGCTGAAAGAAAAGAAGAAGGCCGACAAACCGAACCCTGCAGCGAATCCAGCGGCGGCCGAGAGTTCGGCCATGATGATGATGGGCGGCGTGATCGTCGTGTTCCTGGTCGGATTTGGGGCCTGGTTCTTCATGAAAGCAGGCAAGGGCAAACGTAAGTCGCTGGCGGCCGCCCCCGCGGATAGTGTGGCATTTCCGCCTACATTTGCGGGACCAGTGACAGCTCCGGCTGCTCCAGTCGTCAAGAAAAAGGCCCCGACGAGTGCTGGGCCAGCTACGGCGACCACGGCTGCGCCGCGTGCTCAATCGAGTACTTCGACCGCGGCGGCAAAGCCCAAGTCGACTAAACCCAAGCCAGAATGATCGTCCTGATTACAATCGCCTCGGGGCGGCAAGCACGTTTGATTTGAAATTCTGAAGGAATCCAGCGCATGTCTCGTTTTGGACAGGTCCTGTTGGTCGCAGCCGTATTGTTTGGCGTCAATTCCGCAACTCGCGCGGCTGACATCATCGAGCTTCGTGGCGAAGCCGTTAAGCTCAACGGCACGATCACGGAAGTCACCAAGGATAAGGTGACGATGAAGACGACTAAGGATGAAACCAAGGAAATTCCCATTAGTCAGATTGTGGATATCACATGGACTGGGGAGCCGTCATCGCTCAAGCAAGGCCGGGGTCATGAAGCGGGCGGGCGTTTGACGCAGGCCCTCGATTCATACGCCAGAGCAGTGACAGACTACAAAGCTGATGCGGCGTTTGTGAAGAATGATATCGAGTACTTTCCAATTCGTGTCGAAGCCCGTCTGGCGATGAACGATCCGGCGAAAATCCCGACCACCTTGAAGAAACTGACCGATTTCATTGCCAAGAACAGCAATTCGCGGCACTTTTACGAGGCTTCCAGCTATGTTGTTGATCTGAACCTGGCCAAAAAAGATGCGGCCGGTGCCAAAACGGCTGCAGAAGCACTGGCTCGCGCACCCGGCAATGAGCAGAAAATGGCAGCCAAGATTGGCCTGGGGCGCGCTGCAATTCTCGAAAATCAACTGCCCGAAGCACAGAAGTCCTTTGAGGAAGCAGCGGCCATGCCGGCCAATGGCCCGGGTGAAGAATCGCGCAAGCAGGAGGCTCGGCTGGGAGTTGCCCAATGTCTGTCTCTGGACAAGAAGTACGACGAAGCCGTCAAGTTGCTGGACGATATTATCGCCAAAGCCTCAGCCGAAAATTCGCGAGTTCAAGCCGAAGCTTACGTTCGCCAGGGGGAGTGCTACGAGGCTTTGGGCAAATCCAAAGAAGCCTTATTGGCCTATCTCCATGTCGATGTCTTATTTGCCAATGAAAAGTCGGTCCATCCCGAGGCCTTGTACCACTTGTCCAAGCTTTGGACTGCGGTGCAACAACCCGACCGGGCCAGTGAAGCTGTCGACAAATTGAATAGTGAATATCCGAATAGTCCCTGGTCGCAGAAACTCAAAGGGGCCGGTCCAGGGGGCGCATGATTGGGGACAATAAAGATTCAGAATCCGGCATTACTGGAGTCAATCATCTGGAATCTGTCAGGGCATCTGTTTAGAATTCATGACATAGCCTTTTCGGCCTCCTGCACGCCTTTGGGCTGACCCCGTAGTTTTCGCGATTTTTGCCCTACCATTTTTCGTGGTGGACACGCAGAATTAAGGATTGTGGTGCAATACCACTGACTCCAGTCCGCTCCAGCGAGAGCGGAAAATCAGCATAAAATGTCACGTTATCCTGTCATTGAGCAAAGAATCACACTCAATCACTGAGATTTCCATTGAGAAATGGTACGATTCTCGGGTTGATTATCAACACACCTCGAAAACCAGTCGCAATTCTCAACGTCTGTTTTTCGACGGCAATATGCTGGACACGGTTAAGAGTGAGTCGTTTGATCGCGGCGATCAGTGTTGAAGAAGACTCATTCGTGACCGCGAATAGTAAAAATAACAGCTTTCAGCCTTACGGATCATTTGGAGCATTACAGGGCGATGGTTCAGAACATGCGAAGCAACGAAAGTGGAATGCGGGTCTGGTATTGGATGGTCGTCCTGGCCCTGGCTTTTGGCTTGACCAATGTCGCCATGGAGCCTGGCTGGCAAAACACCTTGCGGGCGCAAGAAGATGCTGAGGGTGACGCGAAGGCGGATACGAAAGCTGATGCCAAGGCAGACGCACCGGTGGAACGCCGCAGCTACCTGATGTGGATCATGATCGCGTCCGGCCCGTTCGGTGCCTGTATCGCGATTGAGTCGTTCACGCTCGTGGCCTTGATCGCCATGAACATTATGCAGTTTCGGCGCGATAATTTTCTGCCAGCCGCTTTGATTGAGGCATTTGAGCAGAAGATCGCGGCTCGAGACTATCAAGGCGCCTATGAAGCGGCAAAGGCGAACGACTCGTACCTCGGCAAAGTGTTAACAGCGGGTATGGCTCGGTTGTCCAAGGGGCAGGAAGAAGCCATGACCGGCATGCAAGAAGCCGGCGACGAAGAATCCATGTACCTCGAACACAAGATGAGCTACATCGGTTTGATCGTTGCGACGGCTCCGATGCTTGGTCTATTGGGTACGGTGCAGGGTATGATCGATTCATTCCGCGTTATCGCAGAATCCGAAACGTCGCCCAAGCCGAAGGAACTGGCCGAAGGTATTATGACGGCCCTCGTGACGACGATGGAAGGCCTTGTTGTGGCAATCCCGGCGATCTTCGCGTTCGGTTTGTTCAAAAACAAGATTGGCAAACTGCAATTTGAAGTCGGAATGGTCTCAGAAGGATTGATGAGCAAGTTGTTCGCCTCAGCGAAGAAGGGCGGAGCCGCACCGGCTGCCGCGACCGCTGCAGCCCCCGCCAATCCTTCAGTCTAAGAGGTTGGCAGGGAACTTGACACATTCCGTGCTTCTCTGAGTACTGGACCTTCACAACTGAGTTTTTGTTCGCTCGTAAATTGCGCGGCAGGGTCAGCATGGTTCTGACGGACGGTTGAGTAACCTGACTTTCGTTCAACCTACGACGACAACAGGTGCCAGGAATTAGTTGGTTGGTGTGGTGAGTGGTGCGGATTCAGTAAGTCCCGCAGACTGGTGAAGCGGGCAGTAGCACATTCCGTCAAATGAATTCCACTGCGGCAGCACGTTCAACAGGAAGACCGACATGGATAATCCCGAAGTTGACATGACACCCATGATCGACTGCGTCTTTCAATTGATTACCTTCTTCATGCTGGTGATCAACTTTGAAAGTACTTCGGCCGACGAGCGCGTCAAATTGCCTGAGAGCGAGATCGCCAAGCCTCCCAAGGTCAAACGCGAAGACGAAGTCGTGATCAATATCGGCTTCATACGGAAGCACGACGGCACGAAACGCAACCCCGATGGCTCGACAGACAACGTCGATCCGCTGGTCTTTTTAAATGGCGAAGATATTCCTGTCGGAGCCATGACTCCGCGCATCAAGAAGGATCTGCAGTTGTACAAACTCCAGCATCCCGGCGAAGCGATCAAAACGGTTGTCAAGATCCGCGCTGACTCCGAAACTCCGATCGGTGCGGTCCAGGAGCTGATTAAGCTCTATCAGGAACAGAAATACGAAAAGTTTGCTCTGCAGGCGATGGAAGCCGAACAGGACTAGTTTTCTTATTGTCTGGTCTTCCAAGACCGTGGCGTGCCAGACGCTGGACAGCAATGTCGGCGCGACAAAACTCATTGATTCGCAGCAATGTCCCTGGAATGTGGAGTCACACGGAATGGTGGAGCGCAGAACCGAATTGGCGATACCGAAACCGGACATGACACCGATGATCGACTGTGTCTTCCAGTTGATGATTTTTTTCATGTTGACTCTGAAAATCGTCTCAGCGGAAGGCAATTTCGACATCAATATGCCAATCGGGCAAAGTTCCGGAACTCCGGATCCATTGGCTCAGGATCTAAAAGTCCGCCTAAAAGCGGATGTGAATGGAAATCTGGTCAACATTCAGTTTGGCAGCCGCAGTCTAGGTAATGATGAGCGGGCATTCGCACAACTGAACGAGGAAGTTTTGCGTTCCATTGGTGGCCAACCAGGTGGCCCGGCTGCGAAAGATGCCGAAGTCGAACTTGATGCCGACTACAATCTGCACTACAGCTACATCGTGAAAGCCATCAGCGCTTGCACGGGGCGATTTGACAAACGCACAAAACAAGTCATCCGATACATCGAAAAGATCAAGTTCGCGCCGCCCAAGGCGAAGGGTGCGAATAGCTAGCGTGTGATCCCCTGCAGGCGACACCGTATTCGACTTCTGCAGGCAATTTCGCCAGAGCGCGGGGCTGTTCAGTCCATTTCAGGTCCGACGCCTGAGGTTTGGAAACCTTGGCTACCGTAAAGTAGCGGCGGAAAATCTCTCGCGGAGATCTCTCCGTCGAAAAATGAGGCCGTTCAAAAAGGCGTTTTAGCACTGGGGCCTGAATAGATCCGAGTTTATTGGTATTCCAACCTGAACTGAGAAGGCTCACGAAATGGCAGAGCGTCGAAGTGAACTGGGAATGCCGAAACCGGATATGACTCCGATGATCGATTGCGTCTTTCAGTTGATGATCTTTTTCATGCTGACGCTGAAGATTGTTGCAGCTGAAGGCAATTTCGACATTAATATGCCGCGCGGTGCGATCGAATGTAACGCTGATCCGCTCGCTCAGGATTTAAAAGTTCGCCTGAATGCTGATGCAAACGGTCATCTTAAGAACATTCAGTTTGGCAACCGTAATCTAGGCAATGATGAGCGGGCGTTCGCACAACTGAATGAGGAGGTTCTGCGTTCCATCGGTGGTCAACCAGGTGGTCCGGCTGCGAAAGATGCCGAAGTTGAACTCGATGCCGACTACAATCTGCACTACAGCTACATCGTGAAGGCCGTGAGTGCCTGTACGGGACGATTTGACAAACGCACTAATCAAGTCGTGCGATACATTGAGAAAATCAAATTCGCAGCCCCAAAGAACCGCGGGACCACAGATTAGTCCTGTTAAAGCTTTGCGAATTGACGCCGGACACTTCTGTGTTTGTTTAGGGCTCAATGAGACTTGAAGTGAATGAGTGTTTCGTTGCTGACCGTAATGTCCTTGGCACTCATTGCCCGCTTTCAACGGATATTTCGCAACTGGGTTCGTCATGACCGACTCTCCACCGGCCGCTACCAGCGAAAGTCAGGATCCTCCAGAACCTGCCGCTTTCTGGCTGCGACGCGGCGACCAATTATTCGTTGGTGTGCTCGTTTTGGCTGGCCTCGCTATGCTGACCTGGACCTGGATCCGTTTGAACGGTCAAGGAGTGCCCCTGATTGAAGTCGATCGATTGCCCTCACGGCAATACGAGTATCAGCTGGATATCAACCGGGCCGAATGGATCGAATGGACGCTGCTGGAAGGGATCGGTGAAAAACTGGCCCAACGGATCGTCACTTTTCGAGAAGAGCACGGGAAATTCGCTGCGATCGAAGATTTGCGGAGAGTGCCCGGAATCGGACCGAAGACTTTCGAAAGAATTCGTCCCTGGCTGACAGTGGCTACGACACCAGATCCAGCCTCTGGACTCAAACAATAATCTAGAACGCATTAGCCCAGATTACTCATAGTCCGCGACACGTCCGAAACGCGGGCGAGTGCGTTCATGTGACTGATTGTTGATGTGCCGGCCAGAAAAAGTGGCGTCAACGTGTTTCGCATATGAGCGATGCACAAACCGACCATAAGGATTGTGAAAGAAATCACTTACGACTCTGGATTGTCTGGCATTATGAATCATCCGGACCAAGTCCATTCGGATCAACAACATCATGACAACGTGCCTTAATCGCGGGGTTTTGGCAGGATGGCGCTGCCACAGTTCTCGATGAACTGGCGAAGGGTGTTTTATTCCATGTTTGCCGCACATGTGGATTGTAGAATCTGGTGCGATCCGTACTCAAAGTTTTGTGCAAATCATGGACTGTTCTTCACATGACGGCTATTATTAAATGGCAAATGGCGCAGAATGAGTAGAGTGGCGAAATGTACTCTCCTTTTCCTTGGGAACTGGATGGGGGGACATTTCGTCTTAGCCATGGTCCATTGTCAGGTTCAGGTGACCTAACTTGGATCGGACTGTGTGATTGAAATGCAGCTCGATCTGTAATTAGCGAGCAGGAGATTCGAGAAAACCCTGCTCGTTGAATTAATTTTGACTTTGACAACGCCTGGCAGGCATGAGTAGCCTGGAAATGCAGAGTTGGTTGTCGAATTTGTTTCAGACGGCTTAGTACGGCGACGAATTCACATTTGAGGGTTTGCGTTGAGTTTGCTGGAGCAGCAAACCAGATTCACGGTCCATTTCACATTTCGACAAAGTTGCAACCTTGATGAACGATTGACGACCGCATCCGTCCTGAACTTGAGATTGAAGTTTGGGACCGTCCGGTGTTTTTTGACGAATCCCGGCGAAGCAAAGGCCAGTCGCAAGATCACCGCTGTTTTGGACCAGATTTCCAGAGATAATTCGTCGCCCCCCATTTGGGATTGTCTCAGTGGTTCGCTGGCATTTGTACAGAAAGTCTCCTGAAACATCCGGAGTACAAAACCATGGGTATTATCCCGGCACGCGGGAATAGCGAAAAGTAGCGATTTGTTTTCGCTTGATAGATATGATGTGAGCGACAGTTCTTTATTAAGAATTCACAGTCCTGATGCAATTGGGAGTAAGACATGAGGCGATTGAGATGCATATTATTCGCGGCTGCCGCACTCATATTGATGACGAACGGCCGGATGGCAGGTGCGCAGCAGTTTATTGCTCCGACCGTCGACCTGACAACGCCGACCATCAACTTTGATTCCAATATCAATCCCGTCGCTGGGGTTTATTCGACGGATGCCTTGAATATCATTCGGGCACATGAAGTCGCATTGCAGCAAGTCCAAGCGGCCTTGCAATATTTGCGCGTCCACCGACTCGAAATTATGGAAGGTAAGAACGCCTGGTACAATCAGGTTTTTGGAGACTTTTATAACCCGAATAGTGCTTTCGCAGGTCTTTATAGCCGGACTAAGCAAATCGGCGAATTGGATCGCCACGGCAATCCCATTCTGGATCGTTTTGGACACCAGCTGACTCAGACCGAGTTTAACACGTCTCATTTCGATCAGGTGTTTACGGTCTTCTTGCATATTCAAGCCGCACTCAATGAGAATACAACCTATTCCTGGGGCGCCCAACCCTCAAATGCTGCCAATCAGGCGGTATTTGACACCTATCGCACCGCGAATCCCGCGTTAGGTGATCCTTTGTTTGGAAATGCCACAATTACGAGCACTGAAGATCGTGGCACTCGCCAGTGGGGTGATTCGACGTCGTTCACACCAGCACACTTGGCCCAGATCAGCTCCAATCCCAACAATCCATTGCGTTGGGACTTGGATAACGCTGTCGGCGGAACACTGACTCCGGCTCAGGAACTGGCCTTTTTCAAAGATCGTCTGGACGCGTATTCTGTATCAACTACGACCGCTGGCACTGGCACGGCCGGTTCGACAACGTCTGTCGATACTTACGTTGGTGGGGCATTCCTGAACGAATTGATGCGTTCGGACTCGTCGAATCCCGGTCAACCCAATCCGTTTTTCATCCCCACTGAGCTTAATCAGTACCAGCAGATCATCGCCGCGCTGGCTCAATCAGCAGGCTCACTGGGGTATGATCTGGTGACAATTGAAACCGTGACAGTACGCACCGATACTTCGAGCGGATCCAGCAGTTCTTCGTCCTCTTCAAGTTCATCCTCAAACACCACGACTTCGACCTCAGACACAACGGTGCAGGGTGTGACGACGAATTCCAGCGCATTTACCGCTGGGACCACCACCACGACCAGTACATCGACTCAAACAGCCGGCACTGGCAGTTCAAACAGTGGAAGCAATACGGGTTCGAATAGTGGCGGTTCGACTCAGACGGTGACGACGACAATTGTTACGACAACCACCGTCACGATCACACATGAAGGTGGTAACATTGAACCAGGCCTCGTGAAATTGTTTGGCCAGAGTGCCTATTTCATGGCGGCTCTTGATTCCAATTCTTATGCCCAGTTTGTCGATCTCTTTAAACCGGTCGCTGAAGGGGGCGTGGGTGATGGGACCTTGTTGCCGCCGCCAGGCAAACAGGGGACGCACTCGAGCTCCTTCTTCCCCATCGTTCCTGGTTCATAACGAATCACTGGTTTGACTTGTGATTAGGAAATCAGCCCGGCTTCCGCGAACAGAAGCCGGGCTGATGTTTTTGTAGTGACTCGTCGAGTCCCGATTATGCACGTTCCAATAGCAGCTCTTTAGAAGAACCCGCCGCCACCACCGCCGGCCCCGCCACCAAATCCGCCACCACCACCAAATCCGCCACCACCAAATCCGTTGTTGCCGTAGTTGCTGCGGAAGTTGAAGTTGGTGTAATAGTCCGAAGCCCCTTCGGTAGACAGATAGCCTCGCGAGTAAGCGGTTGATACGACAGTCCGCTGGTCTGCGTCAGGATTGCCCAAGTCCGCCAGATACCGGCTGACGACGGCCCTTCGTTCCGCATCCAGTTGTGGATTTGCATTATTGGGGGTGCGTTCAATGATCACAGGGAACGGCGCGCTGCGCATCCGGGCGGCCACTTCCATCAAATGGTCTTTGCCGTCCGGCGTCAAATGCGGTGTTTCGCCAACAAAATCAACGAGATTGAAGATAAAATTCGTTGCTTCCGCGTTGGTTTGTTCCGCATGAAAATGCGCACGCACGACGCTTCCCAGTGGAAAATTGTTGGGAATCATATTGCGTTCATTGGTCGTCAAACATCCGCCGCTGAACATGCCACCGCCGCCACCGCAGAAAGGTGGGCAGCAGCAGCCACCAGCCAGGGCCGCCAGCACGAGTGCCGCAGCCACCGGTCGAGAATGTTTTGAGCGTTGGGCCGTCATGGTAAGCCTCATTTCGCCTTGCTGATCAAGCTTCTGGCGGTACTGTGATCGAGAGAACGCAGTGGGTGCCAGAGTCTATTGGGAATCGTTTGCGGCCCGGATTTCGAACCGTTCGGAATTGATGGGATGACTGGCTAATATCGTCCGCTCTGTTGCGGAGCGTATTCTGCTTGCTGAGTCGGCTGTTGCTGAGAGTCTTGTGGTTGAGCGTATCGCGGCCCACGCAACATTTGGTTGATCGTGCCAACTCCCTGTCGAGGAGGCGGCTGTGAGCTGACTCGCGTTGGCGCCGCCCCTTGAGGTGGCAGATAGCGAGGATCAGTGCCGGGTGCCGGTCGCATTCCCGTACGCGGTGCGAACGGTGCGGGGTAGCGTTGTCCCTGTTGCCCCTGCAGGCCATCCTGGATGCCTCCGGGTGGCGAGAATCCACCGGTTCCGACTCCGCCTGGAGCCGGGGAATAAATCGGTGAGGCCGGTTGAGGATTGAACTGGCCGTAGCCGACAGGAACTCCAACTCCTGATCCGTGTCCATATGGCGCTAACTGATACCAGTTCGGATCGTTGTTGCCCTGGCTGCGGGAATAGTGGAACAGCTCTTTGTCGTTCGGCTGGGTCACTTCGAAGCCTGGAAGCGGTGGAACTTCATCCGCTTCCATCGGTCGCACAATTTCTGGCGAGACCATGATCAACAATTCGTTTTCGTCTTCGTTCGCCTGTTTTGCGGAAAAGAAGATTGGTCCGATCAACGGCAAACCTTGTAAGTAAGGGATACCGGCAATTTGAGTTCGTGCTCGATAGGCCAGCAGTCCCGCCAGCACAATCGTCTGCCCTTCGCGTAATTCAACGGTCGTGTCGACTCGGCGAGTGTTCAAACCGGGAATACCGCCTGACGTGTTAGACGCATTGATTTCGCTATATTCGGGGCGAATTCGCATTCGCACCAGGTCCTTGTCAATGATCGTGGGTGTCACGAGCATCGAGACACCGAAGCCGCGAAAGACGGTCTGTTGACCGCCCACTCCACCGATGCCCACAATTGTGGGGACGGCGAATTCACCACCAGACAGAACGGTCGCGTCGTGGCCGCTCAACACCGTTAAGTTCGGTTCGGTCAAAATTCGGGCAGTGCCGTAAGAACTCAAGGCATTAATGAGTATGGAGATCTCTCCGGCTTCGAATACACCGTTCAGCAATCCGCCAGCAGCTCCTGCTGTTCCACTGCTGGCGGCACCAGCCAGGGACGACGAAATGATGTGCCGGCCGTTGCCGATCATGGCAGACAGATTGATTCCCATGCGGCGGAGCCGTGAGCGGTTCAACTCCACAATTCGGACACGCAAGTTAATCTGGAAATCGCCGGGAATCGTCAGCATGTCGACGATATAGCCCGACGCCCAATCATAGGCGTTGAATCGTCCGAAACCACCACCAAAGCCGCCGCCACCCAAACCACCACCAGCACCGCCGTAGATGCCACCAGCACCGCCATTCGCAAAGCCGAAGTTCTGGGGGCCGGAAATACTTCCCATCTGATTGATAATCTCACCACGCACGATTTGCATGATCCAGGCCGCTTCTTCACTGTCTCGGGCCTGTCCTTTGACGATGATCTTGCTCGACATGGGAATGAGATACACCTTGCTGTTCGGAAACAGGATATGGAGTTTCTTTTCCAGCTTGCCGTAGTCGATACGGGCGGCTTCTTCCAATCCCGGATCGCGAATGACAGTGACCAGGTAAATCAGCGGATCAGCATCGGGTTCATCCTCGAACCAGACCAGAATGGTCGTCGTTCCCATCGCCGTTCCGACAACGCCCATTTCCGCGGGACTGTAAAGGACATAGTCCGCGACAGAGGGGTCAGTGACGTGAACGCGTGAGATCCTGCGTTTGAAGACAATCAGCTGGCTGCGTCGATGCACGACTTCGAGATCAGCGTTGATGCCGGGCATCGATTTGACGTTGGCTGGAAGTGCGTCAGTTGACGGCAATTCCTCGGCATCATCGACGTTGGGAGGCAGTTGCTGCGCGAAGCGCGGCGCCTGAGCCGAAATTGGTTGCCCGGAAAGTATCAGCAGCAGGCAGACGACGAGTCCGCACCAGATCTGTAGGCTACGAGCGACAGAAGGGCGCGTGTAAACACTCCGCTGCAAATGACGGGCATTGTGTTTGATTATTCTGGCCAACATCCGATGTTGCTCCTGTATTGTCAACCGCTCAGAAATTCGGCGGGGCGCTCAATTCCTGTCGTGGTTCATCCTTGACTAACCATCACTGCTTCGTCCCACGCCGTGTCTGACATGGGTTTCCAATCGAGAGTTTTGTCCCGAATTATCCTTGAGCATTCAGTGACGGAATTTGATCCGCACCGCGATCTTCCGATTGCCGTGAGGAGAAAACTGCACTGAATATTCGTCTCGAGATGCTTAACTGTCCGTCTCGAAGCGGTCTGGTAGTTCGAGAGCTCCGACGACTCTCGTCGCCGGATTTAAGTCTGTGCGGTTCTGGCCAGGCTAATCGGAAATTGATGGTTTTCCGTTAACGAACCCACAAAGGACCTATTCTGCGATTGATATCGGATAAGCCTGAGAATTCAATTGAAGTGTTTCTGCCTAACATAGGATCAGCGATGGAAGCGCAACTCAACTGACTGGAAACACACCACATTTCAAAAAAGCTTCATGAGTGAAACATTGACCGGATCAACAACTTTGTACGCGGAATGAATTCACCGGAAGAGACTGTGAAGTCAAGCGTTACGACACTACAAGGCGACCGCTGAAGAATTCGTTCATCGGTGATAACACGTATTAAGGATGGGGGTTTATTCCGGTTGCAGTGATTCTGTCGAATGCAACGGCTCTTTCCAGGAGGGCGGAAAATTGAATCGTTATTAATAATCCGAATTTGCCCCAAGGGCTGAACATGCTGGCGAAGTGGACTGCCGTGAGTGGCAGAGTATGCGTATTAAACCAAGACCCTGAAGAGGTTCCGGACGTGGATGCCAGGGATTCGCAGGAATTGCTACAAGTCTCTTTTGATTTAAAAAAAAAGACTGCCTTCCACGAGAGAAGACAGTCTTAGAATCAGCATTTTGGCTTTAATCAGGCGGGAATCACTGTCCTTCTGCACCTTCGCCGATATGCACCGGCTTGTAGCCGCCGATTGCCTTGAAATAGATCAGCAGCAGGAGGTATATCACCGCCATCGTGGCCGGAATCGCAGAGTCCGCCCTGAGTGTTCCACGATCGCCTTGCAAATCAGCTTTTGCGATCGCCTGATCATCGGACGACAGTTTTTCGAAGTGTGTTCCGGACGTCGTGTCTTTCTTCGCGGCTTGAACCCGTTCTTTCACCTCGCCCAGTTTCTTGCCATCAACGCCATGGACTTCAGGAAAGACCAGGAACTTGCTTGGATGCTCAGCTTTGACCTTCTTATAGACCGCCTCGTTCTTCTGAAGTTCCTCAGCAGTATAACGTTCCTTGAAATACCCTAAGCCAGGCGCGCCAATCAAACCGGCCGACATCATCGCGAGTCCACCCATGATGCTAATGGCAATGGCGCCGGTCCGAGGGAACCGGTCACTGACGACCGCCAGCATGGTTGGCCAGAAGAAAGTTTTACCTACGCCGTAAACGAACAACGCCAAAATGACCATGATTGTCGTCTGTGCCAGACTGACGAGATTCAGTCCAATGCAAGCGATCACAGAGCACGTCAGCAGCAAAGCGATGGGCGAGAAGCCAAGTTTTTTCTCAATGAAGTGGGCACAGAATCGCAAGAGGAACATGACGGCGGATGTGTACACAAACAGCCATTTTCCAGTTTCATTATCCAGGATGTTTCCTGTAATGTTCTGGATCCACAAGTCAGTCCCCAATTCAACGGCCCCGACCATCGCGTGCGTGACGAACAGCACAAAGATCATCCAGTGGCCCAACGAGAATTTGGTAATAATCGCGATGCCCGCCAGGAACGCGGCCCCCACGCCGTAGCCGGCATAATCGGCATAATGTGGCGCCTCGTTGAAGAACGCCAGCGGCTTTAACACATCTGCAACGAATAACGACAGGAAATAACAGGCGACCAGGCCCCCCATGATCCCGACGTCTTTTAACATCGACCCCAAGCTCAGCCCTTTTTCCGACGCTTCCGACTTGGGCATCTTCTGGCCCAGGAACATCAGCCCGTAAATAATCGTTGGAACCAGGAATAGTCCCAGTTGCATCTTCCAATGCCACTCCAATCGTTCGCCAAGAATGGCCCCCGCGACACCGCCCAGAATCAATCCTGCTGGCCAACTGGCATGCAAGATATTCAGATAATGGGTGCGATCCTTCGGGAAAATGGTGGCGATCAGAGGATTCGCAACGGCTTCCAGCAAACCATTTGCTATGGCAAACAAGAATGTTCCCCAATAAAGCAAATTGAACGCGAGACCGCCATCCATTCCCTTAGTAGCGCCAAAAGTGACCAAAGCGGACAAAACATGGCACAAGAATGCCGCGAACACGAGTTTGCCATAGCCAATCTTGTCGGCCACGACTCCACCGATGATGATTCCGAAGCAAAAGCCCGTAAATCCGGCACCGTTTAACTTGCCGATTTGTGTGTAGTTAAAACCAAATTCACTTTGCCATTGGCCCATGATTCCGCCGCGGATGGCGAACCCAACCCCCGCCGCGAGGATTGCCATGAATCCGGCCCACAGCAGTCGCTGCGCGTTCGAATGTGTGTTCGCTTCACTCATCGGTACGAATCTCCGTTGATAATTCCTGGTGAAAAGGGAGCAAGTTTCAGTCTGAGTCGCGAGACGATTCCGCCGCCCCTGGCTGGACCATTTCTGGCCGATCCACGAGCATTCCGCCCGTGGGTTCAAAAACGGGGACCAGAAGTTCCCGCAGTGAATACTGCGTAGATCATCCAGCCAAAACCCTGGAGGTGGAGACGCTTGGATCTGCGGACAAAAGGAAGTTCGCGAGTATACGCCGATGTTGATCCATCTTCAACCAACTTCGAATTGCGATGCTGGCAAAAGCCATTTGGAATACTTCGCACGTTAAGGATTTGTTCCGAACGATGGACTATTTCTACATGGTGGCGCCGTGACTCTCCGACGTTCTTGGGCTTTGTTGTAAGAACCCATTCGAGATATTTCTCTGCAGCGCAACTTCAAAACTTGCGATTCGGGCTTGTATGCTGTGTTGAATCATCCGGATTAATCCTGCCTTGCGGCGGCAGAAGATTTCAGCACTTAAGAAGTAGGACCAACGGCAAATGACTGGATCCTGGGGAAAGTGGATCGGCAGGGCGTTACTGCTTGTGCTGGCGCTACTGCTGGCAACGGTCGCCCTGCGTACTGCATGGATGGCCATGGACGATGGCATGCCGCGTGAAATCCGCATGGCGACCGGCAAGCCTGCCGGCATGTATCATTTCTATTCCGAAACGCTGCAACAGGCTTTGCAAGCCCGCGGGCGCAAGGTCGTGTTAAGGTCCACAGAGGGGACTGTCGACAACGCGGAACTGGTACATGATAAGCAGGCGGAACTCGGGATTATCCAGGCGGGGGTCGTATCGTTACGCGACATCGCGGTCATCGCTCCGCTGGCGCGGGAAATCGTGCATGTCATTGTCCGTTCGAATTCCGGGATTCGGAGGATCAGCGATTTGCGAGGCAAGCACGTGGTCTTCGGGGAACCCGCGTCGGGAATGCGATCCAGTGCAACACAGATTCTCAATCATTACCGGATCGAACTGGCGGAGCTGAAGGTTCATGACGGCTACTTCATGGATCTGCTGCATGACAAAAAACTCGACGCCGCGATTGTCACCGCCGGTTTTGAAAACAAGGACCTGCAAACACTGTTGGATTCCTCCGAATTCACATTGCTGCCAATTGACGGGGCCGCGGCCCTGGCACTCAAGCACCCTCATTTCCAACGGCTCGAAATTCCGAAGGGACTGTATCGCGAACACGCCACACAGCAGGCGACCCCCGAATGGCCAACGGAGACCGTGGCGACGACCGCCCTGCTGGTTTGCCGCCATGATGCGCCAGCCGTGATGGTCCGCGAAGTCTTGGACGCCCTGTATGATAATGATTTACAAGAGAAACTCTCCGGCCTGCTGCCGCGGGATGAAGTTCTGCGGGTCACGAAGCAACGCTGGCACAAGGAGGCCCGGGAATACTTTGATCCGTTCGATCAAATCGGCTACATGGCCAACGTTATGGAGTCTCTGGCGGCACTGAAAGACCTGTTCTGGGCAACCGGAGGCCTGATCGGAATGGCTTATATTTTATGGAGAAAGAATCAACGAAAACAGCGTCGCATCCTGCTGCGAGAAAGGCGAGTCTTACGCCAGAAGAACAGCCAGCTCTTCAAGGATCAACTGGATGAGTTCTTGAAAGAAACCATCGTCATCGAACGAGAGCTGGGCCAGGTTCACGATGTGAAGGCCCTCGAAGAAATGCTGGAGAAAATCTCCGAGGTAAAACTCCGAGCTCTAAATGAGCTGACCGAAGAAACGCTGCGTGGAAATCGGATGTTCTTGATTTTCCTGCAGCAGTGCGGCCATCTCTCACAGGCGGTGCGAGGCAAGATCTGGCTACTTCAGGTGCCTGAGAAGAATCTGGAATGACAGACCGGTGCGCCAACGAGGTGAGGTATTGGGGGACCCTGATTTTCGTGTCGCCAAGGTTGTCAAACCTTGGGCGTCGGACCTGGTACGGAGCGAACCGCCCCAATCTCTGACGAGATCGGCTACTGAAATCTCTCAAGGTGTTGACTAAGTTCCCCACCGTGCCGTCAAGTCCACGTCAATGCCCAATTGATCGCAAATGCGAGTCACCACAAAGTCGACCAGTTCCTGAATCGATTTTGGCCGGTGATAGAAACCCGGCATCGCCGGCAGGACAACCGCTCCGGCATCGACCAGTCGCTTCATGTTTTCCAATTGAATGCTTCCCAAAGGAGTCTCCCGAGGCACGACTATCAACTTTCGGCGCTCCTTTAAATGGACGTCGGCCGCTCTTTGAATCAAATTTGTCGACAGGCCTCCCGCAATTGCTGCTAAAGTCCCCATCGAACAGGGGCAGATCACCATTCCCGATGTCTTGAACGAACCGCTGGCGATCCCGGTGAAATAATTCTGATAATGGTTGTAGTGAAGGGTATTGCCCTTCCCAAATTGGTACAGATTCTGATCGCTGTCCGAGACCGTACCACCTGTCACGCCCAGTTGGACGGGCGAAAACCGATTCAAATCGACTGTATATTCCAATTCCTGCGTGATGACCTGAACTGCTGAGGGACTGATTACCAGCTCGACAGAAATGCCTTGCTGGAGCAGGACTTCCAACAGACGAACACCATAGGGGACGCCGCTGGCTCCCGTGAGAGCGACGACAATCGGGGGCATGACGATTCCTTGAGTTTGTTGTGAATGAGTAAGCCGCTCTCGAGTCTGGCTTGCCCAATGACGTACATGAGCTTAGAATACTGGCTTCGATTCCGAGGAAACATCGGGAAGTTCCCGACTGTCAACCTTGGCGGTTTTTGCAACAAATCCTGCATCCCGGTGCAGGTGTAATGTGATCATGCAAGCGGATATTCACCCCAACTATATTGAAACCACCGTCACCTGTGGCTGCGGAAGCGTCTTCAAGACCCGCAGCACGGTGCCCAAGATTAACGTCGAAATCTGTTCGGCGTGCCATCCGTTCTACACTGGCAAGATGAAATTTGTCGACACAGCAGGCCGCGTCGAGAAGTTTCAGAAGAAGTACGGCTGGGTCACGAAGCGAACAGAAGAAGCCTAATTACGAAAAGCGATCGACAGGTCGGACAGGTTTTCAACCTGTCCGTATTTCGGGAAGGGGCAGGTTGAAAGCCTGCCCTACCTGACCCCTAACTCCAAATCAGTAAATGAGATCTCAACTCGAATGGTGCCGTGATGTTATAGCGACGAACGAATATTTTCTGGTTTGCGGACTGTCTGTTTGAGACGTCCGTAGCGCGGATTGTTCGTCGTTACTACTCCGGTTCTATTTCTTCTAGATCATCGCCCCTGAACCCTCACGTTCGGTTGTGGCTTTGTTTGAGGTGTCTCATGGCTCAATTTCCTATTCTCCAGGCCAAGCTGAAGCGTTTCGAAGAGATCGAACGCATGCTCGTCGACCCCGAGATTCTGGCTGATTCGCAAAAATCAATGGCGCTCCAAAAAGAACATGGAGGGCTGGGTAAAGTCGCACGGTCAGTGAAGCAATTCAATGATCTGACCGAAGCTGTCGAAAATGCAAAGACTCTGCTCAACGAAGAGTCTGATCCCGAGATGCGTGAGATGGCGCAGTCGGAACTCAACGAACTGCTGCCTAAACACAAGGTGCTCGAAACAGAACTCGAAGATATTCTGACGGCCGGCGATGCCGCAACACGCGGCGCGCTCATCATGGAAATCCGGGCCGGAACCGGGGGCGAAGAAGCTGCCTTGTTTGCCCGTGACCTCCTGGGCATGTACATGGCTTATGTCGAAACCAAGGGTTGGAAGACAGAAGTCCTCGAATTGAGCGAAGCGGAAATGGGTGGGATCAAAGAAGTCACTTTCTCCGTGACCGGGGAAGGTGCCTTTATGGATCTGCAGTTCGAAAGTGGCGGACATCGCGTTCAGCGTGTTCCTGAAACCGAAACGCAAGGCCGGGTCCATACCAGCGCCGCGACAGTTGCCGTTCTTCCGGAAGCGACCGAAGTGGAAATCGACATCAAGGACGAAGACCTGAAAATTGACACAATGCGAGCCGGCGGACCTGGCGGACAGAAAGTGAATAAGACGGAAAGCGCCGTGCGTATCACGCACCTGCCGTCAGGAATCGTGGTCCGAATTCAGGACGAAAAAAGCCAACACAAGAACAAGGCCAAAGCCATGCGGGTGTTGCGCAGCCGTCTGCTGGAAAAAACGCAAGAGGAAGTCCACAATGCGCGAGCGGACCATCGTCGCACATTGGTTGGCTCGGGCGGCCGCAACGAGCGCATTCGAACCTATAACTTCCCGCAAAATCGAATTACAGATCACCGAATCGGGCTGACTTTGCATCGACTCGATACGGTCATTCAGGGCGAATTGGGCGAAATCATCAAAGCCTTGCGTGATTTTGATCGGAATGAACGCCTGAATGCAACGGAAGAAGCGCCAGTTGCGTAATTCAAACCTGGGCGAGCGTCCGGCATAGCCCGGATGGTTTGGGACGCTGGTGGTTTTCGCGTAAATCATTGAGTTGCCTCCCGACGCTTGCCATGGTGGATTCGGTTCAAAGAGACAAACCATCATGCACATCGCCATAGTGACCGCTGGCGGAGCCGGAATGTATTGCGGCTCGTGCATGCACGACAACACGTGGGCCCGCGGATTGATGGATAGCGGTGAGCAAGTCACGCTCATTCCGACTTACACTCCAATTCGAGTCGACGAAGAAAACGCCAGTTCCCGACGCGTGTTTCTGGGCGGACTCAATGTCTATCTTCGCACTCGGTCGGCCTTGTGGCGTAGTTTGCCACGCTGGATGACCGGCTGGGTCGATCATCCAGCAGTCATCAAGTTCGCCACCGGATTTGGCGTCAGCAGTGACGCCAAAGAACTGGGCGAATTGACGGATGCGATGCTGGCTGCGGAATCTGGCCCTCAAAAAGAGCAGTATCAGGAACTGAGCCAATACATCACGACCGAATTACGTCCTGATGTCATCGTTTTCAGCAACGCCCTGTTGGGGGGCGCCCTACCAAGTTTGCGACGTCAATTCGCGGGTCCGATTTTATGTACTCTACAAGGCGATGACATTTTTCTGGATGGTTTAATCGAACCATTCAAATCCAAGGTCATGACGAAGCTGAAAACGCTGGTCGCTGATTTCGATGGTTATATTACGCACAGTCGCTACTACCGCGAACATATGTCGAAATATCTCGGCATTCCTTTGGAGAAATTCCGTCAATTGCCCTTGAGTATCGACCTGCGGGGCCACACGGGAACACCAGGGATTCGGGAAGGCCAGCCATTCACGGTCGGCTATTTTGCTCGCATTTGCCCGGAAAAGGGTCTGCACCAACTCATCGAGGCGTTTCGGATTCTGCACCGTCAGTACCCCGAAGCACGACTCAAGGCCGGGGGGTATCTCGGGCAGCGGGATATCAAGTATTTCGAACAGATCCAGCGCGAAACTCGCGATCTCGGGGCCGCTTTCGAGTACATCGGCAGCCCCGACCGCGACGGTAAGCAAGCTTTCTTTCAGAGCATTGATGTGCTGTCGATTCCAACTGTCTACCAGGAGCCGAAAGGATTATCCGTGCTGGAGGCACTGGCGAACGGGATTCCCGTCGTTCTTCCACGCCACGGAGCGTTTCCGGAAATGATTGAGGCAACCGGGGGGGGCGAATTGGTTCATCCTGGTGCCCCGGAAGCCTTAGCGACTGCGATCACGGAATTGCTGGTAAATCCCGAGCGGCGTCTGGAACTGGGCCGACGCGGTCGGGATGCCGTGCATCGGCAATTTCATCCACAGGTCCTGGCAAGTCAGACGCTACAATTATTTCAGGCGGCACTTCAGGCACACTCCAAGTAAAAGAACGCCTTTACTATGGCCGCTCGAGTTCCGCTTGCAGTCTCAAGCCGGCATTTTCCGAAATCTCGAAGAGAGGGAATTGCTGACGTCCCCTTCAACCTTTGGGGTTGCGTGATTTCGCCGACAGAATGTGGTAGGCTCAATCCAGGACCTGCGCGGTGGTTCAAGCCGGCACTCCAGCGAAATGCGACCTCGACGGAAAGATTTGTGGGAGCGTAATTTCCAGACGAATGTTCTTGACTGACGGGCGAAACGGTTTAGACTAGATGGAAGTCTGAGTGTCAAATTCCATGACACGTACAAGTCTTTCCAATTTAACAACTACAAACAGCGGCGTTAGGCGATTGTCTCTATAAAGCAATGGTCTAGGGCGGCTTGAATTCGAACGATTTATCGTGGGAGTGCGTCGATTATGGCAGCTGCACCGACATCCAAACCTGGATGGGTCCACTATTGTTGCGCGTTGTTTTTCATCTGCACACTCTTTCTGTCGATCGGCTTGTACCTGACCGTCAGCGGAGCCAAGGAAAGCGATGCGGCACGAGCCACTGCAGAGAAGAAGGCGAGCGAAGCGACCAGTGCGTCAACGCGTGCTCTGGAACAGATTACGATTCTGAAGAACACGATTGGCTACACCTTTGAGACCGTCGGGACGGCCGATGACAAGAATGCAAATACCGTTGTCGGCGCGATGCTGATTGACATTGACGCCGCAAAAGACCCGGCGATTAAGTCTTACCGGGCGCTGTTGCTGAAACTGCAGGAACAGGTTAACTCCGATATTCAGGCGATCGCCGTCAAGGACGACGACATCAAGAAGAAGATTGAGACCATTAGCCTGCTGGAGCCGCAGTACCAGACCAAAGTCACGCAAGAAGAAGCGGCCAAGACGGAAGTCCAAACGAGCTTGACGACGGCGACTGCGGCGTTGGCTGAAGAGCGGACAAAAAAGGATAAGGAAATCGACGATCAACGGACGGCGTTGAAGGCTCTGCAAGAAGAATATGCGAAGCTTGAAGACGAGTACAAAAAGGCGACTGAGGTCTCTGACAAGACCGTCAAGGGCTTACGCGACTCAATCAAGCGATTGAATAAGAAGCTGGAAGAAATCACCCGGGAAGACTTCGACTTGCCATTGGGCAAGATTGTTGAAGTCGATAATGATGCGCGTTCCGTCACAATCAATCTGGGGAGCACCGACAAGCTGAAACCGCTGCAGACCTTCAGCGTCTATATGAAACCAGATGCTGGTACATCAGGCGGTTCCGAAGACATCAAAGGTTCGATCAAAGTCACGAAGATCATGGGGCCGCATCTCGCTCTGTGTGCGATTACGACTGAAATCCTGAAGGCCAATCCCATTTCTCCGGGTGATCCGATTTTCACCCCGGTCTGGGCGCCCGGACAGGTCGAAAAGTTTGCGTTCGTGGGCCGTTTTGATCTGGACGGAGACGGCAAGCACGACCAGGATCTGCTGCTGGAATTGCTGCAAAATAATGGGGCGACTTTGGGGGCGTATGTCGATCAAAAGGGCGAGCGGCACAATGGCCGCGTTGATTTCAGTACCAAGTATCTGGTGATTGGTGACATCCCTGATGTCACTCAAATCGGTGATGCAGAAGAGAAGCGTGCTGTGGAAGAGATTGGCAAGCACCGCGACAAGATGAAGCTGGAAGCCGAAGAGAATGGTGTCAAACTTGTACGTTTGGCCGACTTCCTACGGAAAACGGGCTATCGCCCGCAACACAAGCTGATTGCCGGCGGCCAACTTCGACGCAACAAGGCTTCAATTCAGAACGACGATAATCCGGCATTCGACGGCAAGCTTCGTCGCGACGACAATCCGGCTTTCAGCAAATAAGGATCTGTCGGGTTGGCCTTGGTCGATGCCTCGCTACTGTTCAAGAAGGGAGGACCAGATCGCTGCAAGTGACAACAATTTATTAACAGGCCAAAGTAGCCATCTCGGGGAGCGAGATGGCTACTTTCATTTTGATCGCAGAGAATTCATTCATGGCAGCCGGCCCTTATTTTGGATTATTGAATCTCTTCAAACCTGCCGGGTGGTCCTCACGTGACGTCGTCAATCGCGTGGAACGAATTGTCAAGCCGGCGAAGGCGGGACATGCCGGAACGCTGGATCCGCTCGCTGAGGGGGTGCTGGTAGTCGGAGTGGGCGCGGCGACACGATTAGTCTCTGCTGTTCAGGAGTGTCCGAAGGAATATCGCGGAACTTTTCAGTTGGGTTGCCGCAGTGACACTGACGACAGTACCGGGACAGTAGTCGTTGTCGATGACGCTCGAATTCCGTCGCTCGCCGAGATTCAAGTTCTGATTCCTCAGTTTACCGGCGAAATCTGGCAGATTCCTCCTCAATTTTCGGCAGTCCATGTCGCCGGTCAGCGCGCGTATGCTCTGGCTCGTGCCGGGGAAATCGTTGAAATCGCGCCGCGCCAGGTTCAAGTCTCGAAACTGGAGATCCTGGCTTACGCATGGCCAACGCTGGAATTACTGATCGAGTGCGGTTCCGGTACTTATATCCGATCGATCGGACGCGACATGGGCGAAATACTGGGCTGCGGCGCACTGATGACAGCGCTCATTCGGACGCGAATTGGACATTTTCACGCTTCACACGCAGTTCCCATTGCGGAACTCTCCAAAGACAATCTCCAACAGCACCTTCTGCCAGCGGCACGCGCCGTCGAACATTGGCCTCAATATGTCTGCACCGATTCGGAGCTGGTACACCTTGGGCACGGACGAATGATTGAATCGCGAATCGAGTTCCCGGAGGGAACCCGTTGTGCGCTGTTGTCGCCTGACGGGATTCTCATGGCGCTGGGAGAGACGCGGTCGCTCGGCAGAATCGCACCAACTCAGGTTTTTGCAATCAGCGGACAACAATAGGATCAGACTGGGGAATGTGGTACGCGTTCCCAGCGGCCCCGATAGATCGGGAAGCCAGCCTTACGCTTTTTCCGTTCAAAACTGGTGTGGTAGTCCATGTCGTGGGCGGCCGGTCGCTCTTCGGGGGGTGGCAAGTGAAAGAAATCAGGATTGGCCGAAACCACGTCAGTCATCACCTGGAAGTACTCTTCCACATCAGTCCAGGCGTGCAAAATACCCCCAGAAACCAGGATGCGAGAAACTTCTCGCAGAAACCAGTCATTAAAAATCCGTCTCTCTCGATGCTTGCGCTTCCACCAGGGATCCGGGAAGTAGACGTGCATCGCCACAACGCTCTGGGATGGTATAAACTTCGGCAGGCCAACTCGAGCATCGCCGCCCAGAATTCGAGTGTTCAGCAGATTCCGCTTCAGCAGTCGCTTGGCTGCGTGTCGCCCCTCGGTGTACTCAATCTCCATGCCGACAAAGTTCGTGTCAGGTCGGGTTTCGCCAGCATTGACGAGGAACATGCCGCGACCTGTTCCGACTTCCACTTCGACAGGATTCGAATTACCAAAGAATTCTGTCCAGGATAATGGACCTTCCCCCAAGTCGTCATAGGTCAGAAAAAATGGCTTCAAATCGGGGATCGGAATTGTCATATCGGAAACCGGCACGGAGATTCAGCTTTCGCAGGATGTTGGGGACGTAAGAGCAACGGGCAGAGAGGCAACCACCGCCGGATCTTTGTCACTCTCGCACACTCACGTGTCCTCGGGCGGCTTGAATACCGAACTGATCGGGACACCGATCATACTTCCGCTGAAGACCATCTTGTCATTGACGATTCCCTGAAAATCAAATTCCGCTCGTCGTCCGGCTTTTACCGAAGTGACTTGAGCGATCAATATCAGGCGGCAATTGGGAAACACCGGCGCGCGAAACCGGACTTCATTCATGCCGCCGAAGCCGACAAAATCGCCCGCGAGCAACTTGTATTTGCGGGCATAAAACCCAGCCAACTGGGCGATGCATTCGCACATGATCACGCCGGGCATCAACGGGAAGCCCGGCATATGCCCTTCGATCCAGAACTCCTTATCAGTGACGTCTTTGTATCCGCAGAGAGTATGTTTTTCGGGGATGACGTGCACCACGGCGGTCAGGTGCTCCATCGCGCCGCGTTGAGGATTTACCTGACGGATGGCATTGATATCGTAAGCCGGTCGATCAAAATCAATTTGATTCAAGTCCATCAATAACGGAGGGGGCATGGAGAATCTCTCAGGGAACGCTAGTTATACTGTTCGCGGCCACGAATGTGTGTTTTTCAATACTGATCCCCGCGATCAAACGTCTCAATCTTAACCGTGCATGGAAAATACTTCGCGCGGTTGAAATTGGCATATTTCGAGCGGCTATCACGCATTGCAGAAGTGACAGCCATTCCCGCGAGGAGAATAACCCGCAATCAACAACAATTTCGCAGCCAACGGGAGGCAGTCTATCCGGCAGCTTCAACCCCCGCAACAGAGATCCGGCATCCGTTTTTGAGCCGTCTGAGGGGCACCTCGCGAGTCACTTCGCCTCCCCAGGATCCCGTCCTCAGATCATCCTGCCAAATCTTCATTTGCAAGATCTGTATTCCGAAGGGGTGCGCAGATTTAATGGTGATGGGTACCGCTCTCTGGAGCGAGGTAGCGTTGCAGAATTTCGGGCAGCTTCGCATTGAATTGGCTGCGTGGTAAGACCTCGCGACATCCAGCAAGCCGAGCCTCTTCCAGTCGGACAGTATCGACATGAGCTCCGAATGCAATCACAGGTGGTGGGACATCGCCATGCAGATTTGCGGTCAAATCCTGAATAACCAGTGGTTGGAGGCTCAGATCGACAATCACGCAAGCATAACCACCAGCGGCGGCTTTCGTCAGGCCGAGCGCCACGTTGCCGACAGCTTCGATTCGCAAGCCTAGGCTGCTGGCGGCGCTGCTCACTTTGCTCATGAACATCAAGTCCTGGCAGATCAACAATCCAACGCGGGGCGATGCGGTCATTTGCGGTATTTTATGGGGCCAGTGCGAATTGAAGCAGAAACGACATTTTATACTGTTCGCGGCCACGAATGAGGTCTTTTCGTTACTTATCCCTGCGATTAAACCTTCATTCTTAACCGTGTGTAGTTTAGTTGAGTGCAGTGCGATTTGACACACGCGATCCGATCAAAGACCAGATAAATTGAGAGCCACGAATGCGCTCGTCAGCCGGATTCCAACATTGATTCCTACGCCGGTCCTGATTCACGCTTTTCGGAGACTCTGGCCCATCGACTTCTGGAGAACTCCGAATGTCCTTCGCCAGCGACCCTCGCGACAGTCAATATGCCGTTGGGAATTCCCACCCGACGTCGCCTATAATCGGCTCGGCAGGAGCTGCATTTCTGGTACAACGGCCCGGGCCGGTAATTGAGCCAGGAACAGGACTGCGTCAGCGACATCCTCGGGCAGCAGGGCCTTGTCGAGCACCTCGCGCGGCGTCGGAGTAGGACGTTTGGAGAGGATCTCGGTTTCGCAGAGGCCCGGGAAAATGATTGACGTACGGATGCCGCGCTCACGCTCTTCGACTCGCGTGCCATGAGCCAGACCTGTCAGACCGTGTTTGCTCGCCTGGTAAGCGACACCCGAAATATCCGGACGTTGGACCGCTCCTGTGGAGAGGTAAATGATCAACCCGGCTCCCTGGCGACGCATGACCCGCAGAACTTCCTGCGTGCAGTAAAAAGCCCCCGTCAGATTGGTGGCCATCAATTCTGTCCAACCATTGTCCGACAGTTTTTCCAAACTGCGGTCTGGGAGATTCGTGCCGGTCGCATAGACAAGGACATCAATGCGATTCCAGGCTGCGACGGTCTCCGCGATCAGATGCTGTACCTGTTCTCGCACTGTGACATCTGTCTGGCAGCGACGAATCCGCGACGGAAATTCCGCGCATAATCTTTGCAGCCGACTTTCACGTCGAGCTGCCGCCATGACGTTGACTCCGGCAGCGGCGAAACCGCGAGCAATTGCCTGTCCCATTCCGCTCGAAGCTCCGACGACGACCGCCACCTGTCCTTCTAGACTGCGACTCATACGAAAAATCCTGAGCGACACCCGCTGTGTCTTGCCGATTTCCAAGCCAGATCCCGATGACCGCCAGGTCCCGTTCCTTTGAAGTGACCGCCTGCGTTGCCGCATCGAGTCTGCAAAGGAACATCTCATATCGAGATGTTAATCGCCTGAGGACGCAAACCGCTCACCTGAGCTTCTTAACGTGTGCTGAATTGACACACTTGGGATCGCACCTCACAGACGGAGAGATTGCCAATTGGAAACGCAATTCTCATACCGCTCATTGTAGCGACTGATTGTTGCGATGCTGGCAGCGCGTCTTGTGTTGGCCGGCCGTAACGCCGGAGATCGAAATCAATTGCGCGGTCGCGCTGCTGCATTTCGTCATGTTACTCGTACTTGTACTCAAAACCCAGAAACTCGATGACGTGTACGAACAGGATCATGAGTACTTGGAATGGGCCGACGCAAGTATTTCTGTGCGTTTATCTATGCATTTACTCGGAAGCTGCGCACGCTCCGCCTGTCTCACAATGACTGCGAAATGACACGGCCGTTGCGAACAGGGGTTTAACCCGCCATGCGATCCGCTGCCGGGATGTCTTTCGCCTCTTTACCAGGCGTTTCTTTGCCCGGCAGCCAGATCGGCTCCAGACCGTGTGCTTCGGCCTGTTCTGCAAGATGCCGATGACAGGTGAATAGCAGGACTTGGTGCCCCTTCTCGGCGAAGTCTCTCAGGACCTCCGTCGCGGCGTCACTACGTTCCTGGTCGAAGTTTACCAGCACATCGTCCAGCACCATGGGCAATCGCGTGCCTTGTCGCCCAAGTTCTTCGACCAGAGCCAGGCGTATCGAAAGAAACAGTTGCTCCCGCGTGCCACGGCTCAATTGTTCGACTGTGAGCGTGTTGTTGTGCTCATCATCAATTCGAAGCTGGCGTTCACCAAGTGGCGTCCAGACATTTCGATATTTGCCGCAAGTCAACCGTTCCAGATGGCGCGACGCATCAGCCAGGGTAACCGGTTGGCAGGTCCGTTCAAAATGCGCGCGCAACCCACTCAGGCCGTGCCCAGCCACTTCGGTGGCCAACCATTCGCTGGTGGTTTCGTGGATTTCGGCGGTGATTTGCTCGCGTTCAAAGCGTAAGCGACTGGAGTCGCGGCTGGTCTCCATCAATTTGATTTCGTGCTTCAGGCTGCCCAGTTGCTCAAACGCCTTCTGCATGTCTTTTTCAAGATCCATCAGATTGTGTTTGAGGCTGTCAATTCGCGATGCATTTTGTGCCGGGCTGTAGGACTCGAGATCTTCTTCCGCGATGGCGAGATCGCGGTCGCTACCGGTGGCCCGGTCCAGTTCCATTCTTGCTTCGTTAACTTCCTCTAACAACGCGATGCGTCGTGCTGATTGTTCGGCCCGAGTCATGAATTCTTCGCTGTCAGCGGCGCCCCCCTGGACCAGCAATGCGGAACGCTTCGTTTTCAGATCATGGGCCGTGGCTTGATATTCACCGGCCTCGCGCATCCGGGCGCGGGAATCTTTCTTCAGTCGAATTCGCTCCGGACGATTGGCGGCGTGCGAGCCCAGTAACTGTTCCCAGGTTTTCAAAAAATCCCAGGTCTTGGCGGGTTCCACGGCAACTTTATGCAATCGTTGACCGATATCGGCAATCCGCTGCTCGTAAGCTTGCACGATCCATTTCTGCTGGTGGTGGTCCCGATGTATCGCATCGAATTTTCGTTTGAGTTCACACGCTTCGACAACCACTTTCCAAGTCTCAAACGCTTCGTCCACACTGGAGTTTGGGGCAAAACCCAGATGAGTCAGCAACTCCTGCCAATTCTGACGGGCCGCGGCAACTTCACGGTCGCGTTGTAGTACTTGCGTCTGCAATTGTTCGAGTCGACCATGGCGCCCATTCAGGCGCTGTTCATCCTGGCTCAATCGTTCCAATTCGGTGCTGCGATGAGCCAGGGTTTGAATCAGCTCTGCTTCGGAAAAACTATCCGGAGTACGTCCGGTCGCGGCGTGCAGGGCCAACAAGTCGGGAGTGATCAATTGCCGCGTGGTATTGTGGGTATCACGAATCTTCCGCAGATTTGCGTCCGTCAGAGCATTGACCTGGTTTAAACGTTGCTGCGTTTCATGCTCAAAATGAGTTTTCAGTGACCAGCAGATGCCGCCGCAGGTGACAATCAACAGTGTGAATACGCCACCAACCAGTTGGGTCAATTGAATACCCGAATTGATCCCCAGTCCCAGCAGGCTCAGGCCGGAAATCCCAAACAGAATCAGCACGAAATAGACCCAGGGGGGTAAGACCAGGCGAGTCTCCAAGCGTTCCCGCTCTTCGTCGAGACTCAGCTGGCGTTGCTGAAGTTCGGCGTGCTGGGACTTCAATTTCCCCAATTCTTCCAAGTTGGCCAAATGAATTCGAGTGGCCTCCAGACCACCTTGGATGGAATCGACTTGATGCAACTGTTGCCCCTGCTGGATCAAGTCGGCTTGCTCCTCACAGTGTGCCCCCAGACGCTTGACCCGGCCCTGTGTCTTGCCGCGACGGGCCAGCGCCGCGCGTAAAGTTCTGGCCGCGCTCACGAGCCGAAAGTGAGCTGCGGGAGAAAAATCAAACGAGTCCAGGCGTTGAGGTGTCCACGACGACCCCAGCACGGATAACCGCTTCTGAAGTTCGGCTTGCAGTGGGGTGATCTCTTTTTGTTGCGCCGCAATCTTATCCTGCACCTGGCGAATCCAGCCTCGCTGATCGATCAAGCCTTGGATCGAACCGCTATGTGCCCGGTATTCCGCCGGCAGACGCAGCTTGGCCAATTCCGATTTTGATTGTCGCGCCACTCCGACCACCTGCGCTCGCGAAGCATTCGCACTCTGGAGAGCAGCCTCGAGTTTTTCCAGTCGTTCGACTCCCTGATCGGGAAAATCTTGGACGACTTTGAGATCCCGCAGTTCATACTCGCAATCTTGCACGCGTTTCCAGGGCCCATAGATCCGCTGCAGCAGCGAATGTCCACGCAATTCCTGCTGCAGACTAGATTGCCGCTGTTTGTACGCGGTGATTTCCGTTTCCACCCGCGCCCGTTCACGACACAGTTCCCGATGCTGGCGGACCTTCTTATCGTGATTCCGCAGTTCCGCCGTCACCTTGTCGTGTCGTTCGAATAACTCGGTGAGACGTCCGGTCTGGGTCTCAGGGTCCAGAAGGTCTGATCGATGGCCGCGGAAGCGTTCGGCAGAGTTGATCAGCTTCTGGCCGTCTGGTCCGAGAGTCAAGCCATAAATTCTGTCGGCGACTTCGCCATCTTGCAGCGTTCCCAGTTCCTGAATTTCACGCAGTCCGACGGCAAAGACTTTCTCGAAGATCGGCTCTTCGACCCCGTTGAGGATCAATTCGACGAGATTGGACGGAGCGGGCCGCGCATCCAGGCTGATCACCGACACGTCGCCACGTGTGTGAGGATTATAGTCCCGCTGAATGCGGTACTTGCGACCTTCGTGCTCGATGTCCATCGCCCCCCGTCCCGCGCTGATTTGCGCCTGACCCGGGGCGGGCTTACCCGTCGAGAAACCGTATAACATCGCGCGCACGAAACGCATCAGCGTGCTCTTGCCAGCCTCGTTGGGGCCGTACAGGATGTTCAATCCCGCCTGGGGCAACGGCAAGTGCAAATCACGCCAAACGCCAAATCGTTCTACTTGGATGTCGGTCATTCGCATGGGCGTTTCTCCGTCTGATCTTCTCTGGCTCTTGCTGGAGTTCCGGCTGCAGCCGGAAGAGTCGTGGCGCGGGTTGGGCGTCAGCTCAATGGTTTTTGGCAAGTCAATTCACACATGAAATCGGTTCCGTTGCACTCTGAGAGAAATTAACAATGGGCAGTCGCCCAACGCTCGCCGTGAATGATCGAAACTCTATCGCGTTCAATTCTTCAACCAGGCCAAACCCATCCGCTGGGCGTCTTGAACCACTTCTTTCACATTCAATTCCGGCAGTACGGCCTTTAACCGTCCCGCCCAGGGGCCATCGGCA
>JAQGHT010000933.1 GCA_028291565.1 Planctomycetaceae bacterium
TCAGTTGTCTCGCTTAGATCGTGGCGAGGCGTTGCAGTCGAAACTTGAATATCCGATTCAAACCTGGTCATTCGGGAAATCGCTGGCCATGGTGTTTCTGCCGGGCGAAGTTGTGGTTGACTATTCATTGCGGTTGAAACGTGAATTGGATGGCCAGCGATTGTGGATCACGGCCTATGCCAACGACGAACCCTGTTACATTCCTTCGGAACGCATTCTGCAGGAAGGAGGGTATGAAGGCCGCGATGCGATGACATATTACGATCGTCCGGGGCCTCTTCAAGCGGGGCTCGAAAAGCAGATTCTCGACACAATTCAGGCTCAGATTGGTGCAGGCTACGCGGCCAAGTTCGATGCGGCACGTACGCTGGGATCGATGCCCAAATCTCCACAACAATCGTTGGCGACCTTGCGGACCAATCCAAAATTACAGGTTGAGCTGGTGGTCGCCGAGCCCTTGATTGCCGACCCAGTGGCGATTGATTTTGGTCCCGATGGTGATCTGTGGGTGGCGGAAATGCACGACTATCCGGCCGGCGTTTCTGGGGATTACCAGCCCGGTGGCCGAGTTCGACTCGTCGAAGATCGTGACGGCGATGGTCGATACGATAGGTCATCGGTCTTTCTGGAGAACATCCCGTTTCCCACCGGCATTACCGTGTGGCGCGACGGAGTTCTCGTTTGCGCAGCCCCCGATATTTTGTTTGCGCGTGATACCGACGGTGATGGCCGGGCGGACGACATCAAGAAACTCTATTCCGGATTTGGCACAGGCAACTTTCAGGCACGTGTGAACAGCTTGTGCTATGGACTGGACGGCTGGGTTTATGGTTCATGCGGTCTGTTTGGTGGAAAAATCACGAACTTTAAAGGCCAGGAATTTCAACTCGGCGATCGTGACTTTCGTATCAAGCCGGACTCGGGCGAGCTGGAACCTGCGACGGGACGGACTCAGCAAGGACGTGTACGAGACGACTGGGACAATTGGTTTGGCTGCGATAACAGCAATCTCTGCCGGCACTATCCGCTCGCGGATCACTATTTACGGCGCAATTCGCATCTGGTTTCGCCGCCTTCCTGGGTGAATGTGCCCAATGATGCCAACGCCAATCGACTGTTTCCCGTGACCAAACAAGTTCAACGTTTCAAACTCAGTGGTCCCGAAAATAACGTCACCGCCGCCTGCGGTCTGGGAATTTACCGGGATACGCTGTTGGGATCGGAATACCAGGGCAATGCATTTACTTGCGAACCGGTTAATCTATTGGTTCACCGTTTGCAATTGACTGGGGTCGATTGTTCCTTCGCTGGACAGCGAGCCGCCGAGGAGGCTGAGTCCGAATTTCTGGCTGGGACTGATGATTGGTTCCGGCCGGTTCAGGCGAAGACCGGTCCCGATGGCGGACTGTGGGTGGTCGATATGTATCGCTTCGTGATCGAACATCCGCGCTGGATTCCCGCCGAGACGGTCGCAAAACTTGATGTTCGCGCGGGGCATTCACTTGGCCGCGTGTATCGGGTTCGACCGCGCGAAAGCCAACGCCCAGCCACACCAAATCTGCACAAACTTGACGGATTGGGTCTGGCTTCGGCATTAGAAACCGATAACGGCTGGCAACGTGATCTGGCGGGGCAGATGTTGATCTGGAAGTACTCCAAGGGCGTAGTAAAATCTGATCTTGAACTGAGCGGAATCACTGATCGATTGACTCAGATCGCGCTCCAATCAAAGCGTTCCGTCGCTCGGCTGCAGGCGCTCTGCGTGCTCGATCTTCTCGACAAGGCGACGCCCGCTGTCAATCTGCAAGCATTGAGCGATCCCGAACCGGGGGTCCGGCGTCATGCGGTTCGGATTGCCGAACGCCAAATTGGAAGGAATTCGGAATTAGCACAGGCTATCGGACGTTTGACAGATCGCGATGCCCAAGTGAGTCTCCAGCAAGCCTATTCACTTGCCGCCCTGCCCCACGCAGAGAGCGGAATGGGTTTATACAAACTCGCTGCCCGGAATACCCCAAATCCTTACCTCATTGCGGCCGTAATGAGTAGTTTGCGAAAAGAAAATGTCGGGCCATTGTTGGAAGCTGCGATTCGGGAACCCCACGTGACAGAATTCCATCAGCGGGTTTTTCCGGCGTTTGTCGGTCAATCATTGGCCCTGGGATCGAGCGAGCATCTGCCGCAGGTCATCGAATTTATCACGCGGCAACGTGTTGGTGGTTGGCAGCCCTGGCAATTCGAAGGGACTGCGGAGATTCTAGCCGTTCTGCGCCGACAAGGTCTGTCCGTCGGCAAGGTTGGAAACGCAACGACCCAGAATGCAATCCGTGAATTGCTTGCGAAAACCTTGCAATTGCTCCAGGATGAACAGACACCGTTGCCAGTGCGAATTTCGATCTTGCAGGTCCTGGGACAGGGTGCAGAGCAACAGACGACGGAACTTCAGGTCCTTGGTGGCCTGCTTCGTCCGCAAACTGATCCCGAATTGCAGTCCAGGATTATCGAGACTCTTGGGCGGATTGACGCTATCGGTATACCGGAAATTCTCGTTTCGAACTGGATTTCTCTCTCTCCGGCTCGACAATCGCAAGTCCTTGATTTGCTGCTCAGCCGTCCGGCTTGGACCAATGCTCTGCTCGGTTTCGTCGAAGAGAAAAAGGTCGCTGGAAATCAGATTGATGCCGTGCGTCGTCAGCGGCTGCTGACTCATACGAACGTATACATTCGTGTACGTTCAGAAAAGTTGCTGGCCGGTGCGACGAATCCGGACCGGGTCAAGGTCTTGGAAAGCTATCGTCAGGCTGCGACTTTGACTGGCGATCCCCAGCGCGGTCAGGCATTATTTTCCAAGACGTGTGCCACCTGCCACCGGCTGGGATCGATCGGTCAAGCGGTTGGGCCCGATCTGGCAGCTCTGGCGAATAAATCGCCGCAGTTCTTGCTGCAGGAAATCCTGGATCCCAATCGCAATGTCGATTCGCGTTATGTGCAGTATACCGTCGTGTTGAAGGATGGACGCAGCAGCACTGGATTGCTGGCAACGGAATCAGCCAATAGTCTGACGTTAAAGAGCACCGATGGTAAAGAGATTGCCATTCTCCGTTCGGATATTGAAGAGATTGCCAGTACGGGTAAATCGCTGATGCCGGAAGGGCTGGAGCGAGATCTGACGCCGGCGGCGGTGGCCGATATCATAGCGTTTGTCACGCAGACTCAGTCGCCGGCTAAGCCGTTTCCAGGAAATACCCCATCGCTGGTTTCGAGTCTCAACGGACAGTTCGCGTTGTTAGCCAGGCACGCTGAAATTCGCGGAGGTGCGATTGTCTTCGAGGAACCCTTCCAGAATATCGGTTATTGGCATAGTCTGCAGGATTATGTCACTTGGAACGTGAAGATGGAGCAATCGGGCGAGTTCGATGTCTATCTTGATTTTGCGTGCGCTGCGGACTGTGCAGGCAACGAATTTGTGCTGCTCGAAACGCAGCCGCTCATCGCAGGAAAAGTTCCCTCGACCGGCGGCTGGGATCGATTCCGGCAGCAGAAGATGGGAACCGTGAGTCTGGCAGCAGGAGCGCATCGGTTAAGCATCAGGCCATCTGGACAGGCGGTTCATGGTGCCCTGATGGATCTGAAAGGGGTTTATCTCGTACCGAAAGGAGACACATTAGTGCTGGCGATGTCCGAGCCTCCGCCCGCTCCTGTGGCTCCCGTCGGAATTGCCGACCTCGTGGCACAGATCCTGAATGACAAGTTGCCACAGGAGAAACGGCAGGCACTGATCACCCAGAATCCCAAGCTGGCGGCGGAATTGATTGCCGGCCTGACGGCAGATTTGACGCCCGGAACTCCCCAAGAGTATCAACGCATTCCCTGGATCTGGCGCGTTGCCATCGCCGCGGGGAAACGGAACCAGATTCCGGAGATCAGACGAATTCTGGAAGTCTGTATGCCCCAGCCGAATCAGCCCTTACACGACTGGCAAGCCGTCGTCATCGGCGGCGGAATCATCAACGGCATCAGTCTGGAAGGCAGCTGGCCTCTACCGCGAATGGCAGAGATTCTGCGCGATCAAGCAGGGCTTGACGTTCGCTGGATTCGGACTCTGGAAGAGGCTGCCAGGATGGTCGATAATGACAAGGTCCACAATGGCACGCGGTATGACGCGTTGCGAATTGTGGCGCTGAATCGATGGGAACGCTGTGGAACCCAGCTCGAGAAGTACCTGGCCGAAGGGGCCAATGCGGAGCTGCAAATGGGAGCGGTCAGCGGGCTGGCAGATGTTGATCACGCCGCAGCCACGCGTTTGCTCATGAACGCACTGCCCCATTTAGTTCCGGGGAATCGGAAGCTGGCCGTGGATGCGTTATTACGCAATTCAGAGCGTCAACGGGCGTTGATCGAGGCACTTGAGAATGGCAGTGCTAAGACCGCGTGGTTGAATTCGGAGCAGCAAGCTAAGTTGCTGAAGTCTGAAGATGCGGGGTGGCGTGAACGGGCGAGCAAAGTCTTGAAATAGCGTGTTTCGAATCAAGCAGCCTGCTTGCTGCACAAAAAGCGTGCCCATCGATTGGCACAGAACGGACAGGTATAAAACCTGTCCGTTCTCGGCGTGAAGGCCAATCGGATAGCAGTGTGTTTCGCATGTTTTAACGTGGGCTTCAAGTTCACGCCAAGCGGCAGGCAAGAGCTCGAGAAACCAGTTGGCTTACGCACACCGCTCGCCTGGTTGTTTGACAACCTCCTAGCGTGTTTAGTGGAAGCTTCGCGGACGCGCTCGATTATTCCGCTTTAGAAATCACCGATCTGTTCTCCACCCGCGCGAGTCGTTAGTGCTTGGAAGGTCTTCAGATTCACGGTATTGGCCACAAATCGCACGGAACCATCGGTCAGCAGGAAGTGGCTCCCCTTTCCATGGCCGCTGTTGTAGTCTGACGGATGCCGTTCTTTGGCATCGAGCGCCGCATTCGAACTCCCCAGAATGCGGGCAAATGCATGTTTACCCTTCAAGACAATTCCCGACCACGTCGAGAGATGATCGGTTTTTTCATCGCCGATACGCTCGCCAATGGCGATGGTATTGGATGTTCCATCAGTGATATCACGCATTCTGGTGAAGCTATTGTGATAGAACAGTCCGTCTCCCTCGCAGACTTCACCGGGCTTCATTTTCTCGCATTTGGCCAGTTCCGCCGTACCGAACGACGCCACATAATTGGCGGTGGCCAGTTCTACGAGGGGGGCGTCTTTCGCGTCCTTGATTTTCCAAGTCTTCTTGAGAAATGGATCCGATGGACAACGGAAGACCGGGATGGAGGTGGTGATCAATTTGGAATTTGGCACTGCGTCGATGCGATTCGCGTCGATGCGGCTGTTGAAGTCAATTTGGTTGTACAACGGGGCCTGATCAATAAAAGGCGACAATCGCGCACCCCAGCCCCATCCGTTCATGCCCCAGACGTCGGGCTTTGCAGTCTTCAAGTCGGCTCCATCCCATCCAATCGGAAATGCGATAAAAGTGTCATGGTAATTGTGCATCGCGAGACCAAGCATCTTGAGATTGTTCTTGCATTGCGATCGGCGGGCCGCTTCGCGGGCCTCCTGAATTGCAGGAAAGAGCTGTGCCCCCAGCACAGAGATCGCGGCGGAGACCGCCAGCAATTCCACAAGAGTAAATCCGGTCCGACGGGCAACACGAGCTGACATGATGTGACTCCTGGATGGTTCAATTGCCGCCTGAAAAAGAAAGGTCAGGCGGCGTTTTGAATTTGGTGAAGACCAACGTCTATACGTTAATCACCCCCGCAGGAAAGGTCAATTCCAAGCTGAACAACCCGGCGATGTCCACTATGCAAAACAATGCACATTCGAGGTTCGAGGGAGGGCTAACGACCCGCGCATCAATGACTGTCGCAAGATTTCGACACGGGAAGTAGTCATTGTTCACTGGCCATTTGTGAAACGTCCTTTTGCCCCAAATGACAAGTGACAAATGACAATACTCGCAGGAGCGCCACAACCAATATGTCGGACAATAATTATTGCAAGGATCCTAATCCCAATCGTTGTCGTATTGGTCGGGTGCTTTGCCTCGGCTGGCAGTAATCTTATATTGGGTCATGCTGTCGTCAGGTTGTCCTGAACCGCCAGTTTCGTCCAGCGGATTCCACAAAGACCCCGTTCGACACTCCAGTTTGTCGCCAGAAATGTACCGTCTTGCAGTCGGATCGCGGTTGGAAACCCAAATTGAAAGGCGGCGAATTCATCAACGCCACTGGCGCCAGATTGAGGTCCGTCGCGGAATCCCTGGGCGTCATATAGCAGATCTTCTTCGATCACGTTCCACTGAGTTTCCGTGAATGTCGCCAGCGCCATCACGACACCCTGTTTTCCGTAACGGCGATTGTACAGGACCAGCAATCGATCGCCTCCCAGGGGCAGGAACGAGAGCGTCTGGCCTCGGATTCCCGTTGATTGATGCGGTCCCCAGGTCCAGCCATCGTCGTGGGAAATGCAGAAGCTGTTGCATTGATCGTGGTAATCGCCGAGTGTCACCGTCCAGGCGGCAGCCATGACAACTCCCGGCTTGATTTCGGCAAACTTCTGCTCGAAGAATCCCAACTTGCCGTCTGGATCGCGAAAGACCGTCCTGTGATGTGGCCAGGTGCCACCGCCGTCATCAGAGACCGCGACCAGGACCTCTTCTCCTAACCGGTCCTTTTTTGCGAGCAAGGCACCTGGTGCCAGCAGTCTGCCTGAAGTGAGTGGTCTGATCGAATGAGAGATTTCCATCGGACAGTCGGGCATGGGGACGGCTTGAGGCTGCGACCAGCTGTGGCCATTGTCTGTCGATTGGCAGAAGACTGTTTCGCCCCGACGCTCACCGAACTTTTCGTCTGGACTGCCCCAATAGCGGGTCCCGTAGGCATAGACTGTTTTTCCATCGACCGAGAGGCTGAGCTTCAAGGCGCTTGCCGATTGCGGTTCGACCGTGGCTGGCAAGAGCTGGCCTTCCAGCTTCCACGTCACACCTCCATCGGTCGAGCGAGACCAGTCGGTGCCCCCATGGACATACTGACCTCCACCGACACTGTACGAACACAAAATATCGCCATTGGGAAGTTCCACCGCTTGTGGAAACGCGGATTCACGTTCGTCAATACGGCCGGTACTTAAGATCCGGAGAGAATGCAAATTGAACTCCTTACTGGAAATCAGGGGGCAGGCACCGCCGAAATCGAAGTTGGCGGAGCATTTCTGGATTAATTCCCAGAGTCTGCTCCCGCCAATTCGGAATTCCGGCTTGCCTGACCTCAATCGTGTTGCATGTATTATTGGGGCAGTGGTTCTGGCCGAGGTTTGGATGGTAATAGCACTAGCGCCAGAATGATACCACTCAGGATCAGCAGTCCGCAGACGAGAAAACTGAGTCGAAAACCGAGAGCCGTGCTGTTCATGCCGAATGCGGTCCAGCCGGCTTGTTTCACGCCATCGACGATCGCACCGTACAAGTAACCGGCCGGAGCGGCCGGGACCATCAGCATCGTCACGAACGCCATGTTCCGTCGCAACTGGTCACGTCGGGATGCCGAGACAATATAGTTCGGCGCATAGACCCCTACCAATTCACCAGCGCCGTGTATTCCAAAAGCAACCAGATACCATGGGCCAGTGACGAACATCGCCCAGATCTGTGCCACCAGAAAAATCGATGACGTCGCCAGGATCCCGATTCGCGGATTGGTCCGGGTCAAGACCCAACCCAGAGTCGCGCCGGTCACCACCTTGAAGCTGAAGCGGAGCATATTTTGTACTCCCGCATATTTTTCAGGGATATCACCCAATGCTTCGGTCGAGTAGAGATTCATGTTCGAGGGAATGACATTCCCCGCGTACACCAGGATTGTGACGAGCGTCGCCAGTAGCAATACCCGTTGCTGTAAAATCTCGCGAAAATGATACACGAAAGCCAGTGCCGCACCGATTGCTGAGAGGTAACCCAGCCTTTGCAGGATGTTTTCTTGAAAAGCTGACGAAGTCGTCTCGGACATCGAGTTCGGTGAATGTGCTGAAAAATGCATCAGCGTCACGGCGGCGAACATCAATGGCAAGCCAATGAGCAGTCCGATGACTGAGGCCAATGGTTCGCGCGACGGTTCGTTCTCGACTGGCGAAATCACGAAGAATTGAGACAGCAGTGCCGCGAGCGCCATGATTGGCGTACCAGCTCCAAACAGAATGATAAAGTTGGTCGGATAAGGCAGGCCGTCAAAATGCAGCCCGAATAAGTCGCCGCCCAATAATGCGGTCTGCCCTAACGAGCCGAGGACTGCGAGTAATGGACCTGCTCCAAATGCCAGACCCAAAGCCAGGCCGCGACGCGATTCGTCCGATCCACGTCCCATCACTTCCCAAAGGAATGCAATCGCCGCGGGCATGACCGCACCCGAGACTCCACCCTGCAGGACGATCATGGCCAATTTGACCTGGTTGGACGCCGGCGAAGCAAGAGTTACAGCAAGCGTTGCCAGCATCAATGCCGATGTTCCGTAACACAGGCAAAGGTTGCGTTTCAACGAAGAAACTCGGGGCGAAAGCCAGGCAATGAGAGCCGGCATGGCCGTCATGGCGAAGAACAGCGTGCCAGGGAGATTTGACGTTCGAGCATCGGCTCCCAAACGATCGCAGAGTGAAGCCTGCGTGATGCCAACATACAGCACCGGAGCTGCCAGGTATTGAGTTCCCGTGCAGAGCGCAAACAAGATGAGATTCCACCGCTGCTGCGGCCAGGTCAGTGAGCAAGTCTGCAGACCGTCAGCACTCAGCGAATCGCTCATAAAGTTCCTTTTAGCTGGATTGGGGTCGGGTATTCAAATTTCACATTTGGCCGGCGCTAAGCTGGAATTATCGAACACTTCACCACGACCCCAGTTTTGTCAATAGTTTTCCCTGGCCAAATCTGAAGTTTGAATACCCGACCCCTGGTCCGGAATCGCTGGACATTTTTATCGATCAAAAACTTCTATAATGGTAGTGTCACGGCCTGCCCTGTTTTGGCGGAGATCAGGCAGGCTTCGCATATTTCGACAGCCGCCCTGCCCTCTGCTCCGCCGACTTTTGGCGTTCGCTCTTCGCGGATACTGTCGATGAATTCCTGGATTACGCCAATGTGGGGAAACAATCGAATCGGTGATTTGGGCTCTTTCAGATAATCAAACCGTTCCGGTGTGTAAATTCGCTCCCACTTCTCACCTTTGCCAACATCGAGATATTCGAAGTTCTCCAAATCGAACATCGCGTCGCGGCCGAACGCCTGAAACCGGACCTCGCTGCTGGGCAGGCTGGGATTGGGCAGTTCTCCCGTGATCCACATATGCGCCATGATATTGTCTTCAAAAACAATCTGGGCCATCACCGAAAGCGGTGGGCCGGGAATGTCGCTGTAGCTCGTCGCATGGGCGAAGACCTTGATTGCGTTGCGCCCCGTCAGCCAGCGGAGAAAATCGGTGTTGTGCGAAGCCATTCCCATGAACAGGCCGCCTCCGCGCGGGTCAGACATCCACTGCCGTTCTTCGAACAATTGCCTTGAGAGCGGCAGCGGGAACGCGGAGACGGTGCGTAGCATCTGGACTGGCCCCAGTATTCCGTTATCAATCAGCTCTTTGGCTTTCATCGTAATTTTGCGAAATCGCTCAGTCTTCACGACGCCCAGATTGACCTTCGCGGCGGCGCAGGCGGCGATCATCTGGTCGCATTCTGCGACCGTCGGGGCCATTGGCTTCTCGGCCAGAACGTGCTTGCCGGCGGCAGCAGCCTTCAGCGTCAATTCGAGTCGATCCAAATCCGGAGTGGCCAGGAGCACGGCATGAATATCGTCTCGAGCCAGCAGCGTGTCGACAGAAGATTCGGCGGCGACGCCATAGTCTTCGGCGAGTTTCGCGGCCCGGCGCCCCCCTGTCACCGCGACAAGTTGGCAGCCCTTCGCGTGTTTCGCAACGACTTCACTGTAGGTCAAACCCATGAACCCACTACCGATCATCCCGACGCCGATTGTCTGCACGATAGATACTCTCACAAAGTTGGACAGGGACAAGTTGATTTTCTCACTGAACCGGCGTCTCATCAATTACGGTTTCAATGCCACTTCGACGCGATCCAGCACTGGATAACGGTCGCCGTTATCCGAATAGAACTCGACTCGATATTGCAGGGCTCGAGCGTCGCCCTTTATCGGAACTGCGTCTGAGGAGATGACTGTCCAGGGTTGAGTCGCCAATGCGGCTTTGGTCGGGGCAAAGCGGATTGCGAATTTCAAACTGGTTTTTTCTGGAGTTGTGGTCTTGGCGATCAGGGTGGCGGAGCCCGCTTTTCCGCTCCATTCGAAAATGCGAGATTCGAAGGCCTGTCGATACTTGCGATCGTACAAATGTCCCACATCTTCCGCCCACATCAAGTGCGGGCCATTGGTTGGGAGTTTCTGAATGGTCGGGTTGTCGAACCGCGCGCCGTCATTATAAAACACTTTGGATTTCGTTCGGTGATCACCATGCCGAGTATGGCAATTCACAGCGAGATCGATCCGTCCGTCTCCATTAAAATCGGCGGCCATCGAATCGTTGACGGAATCGCAAAACAGTGTGGTGCGGCGACGGGTGGCGAATCCTGTGGCACTGCCCCAATACAGGTGGCAGGCTAGATCTTCTCGAGTCAACTCGCCGCTGTGCTGCGGTGAGAATATGTCTAAGTGCCCGTCTCCATCGAAGTCGGCGACCGTGCGTCCGAGTGGAGAAAATCCAGGCAGCCATTGCGCGTTCGAATGCTGATATCCCTTGGCGTCGCCCCAGAAGATGACCAGTCCCATATCGCGAAATCCCGCCACCGGATCGTTGTAACTTGCCGACAGTAAATCGAGCCAGCCGTCTCCATTGAAATCGGCGGCATCGACTCCGACAGGCCCCGAAATCTTCAGGCGTTGCTCACGTGTGGTGTCAAAGCCTTGCGGTCCTCCCCAGAGAATTCGCACGCAATCCAGCGATCGGGACGTGACCGCGATATCGGGCCACTGGTCTCGATTGAAGTCGGCAATGAGATGTTCCTGAGCGTACCCATCCATCGTCAATGCGACTCGACGTGATTTGGGATATCCATCGGGTCCGCCGTAATAAAGAATCAGCTTTTCCTTTTCACCTTCGTGCTCGGCGCCGAATGGTTCGAGCACAAGATCCAGCCAGCCATCCCGGTTGAGATCGGAGACGCCACTGGTTCCCAGGAAGTGCTCGTGCAGCACCGTCTGTTTCGTCGATTTCTCGAGCCCTTCAGGCCCGCCCCACAGGATATTGGCTCCGAGCGTCGGGTCGGTATGGGCGTGTTCGCCGGCATGTCCCGAGTTGAGCAGAATCAATTCGGGAAAACCATCGGCATTCAAATCTGCGGCACTGGCTTCGTAACCGCTGTGAAACGGAAGTTTCCAGAGTCGCCCAGGATCAAATCCCTTCGGGCCTCCCCAGAACAGGTGCAGTGGCACGGCCTCGTCGAGTTCGCCGCCGATGCTGTTGCAAAAGACGGCTCGTGCCGGCAATTGCTTTTCGGCGGGCGCGAACGCGACGTGCAGTGTCCCGGATGTCCGGAAGCCTGTGGCGCCTCGCTGAAAGCCCCGTTTACCGTCGCCGAAATAAACCAGCGATTCCCCATTAAACGTCTCTTTTCCCTGATGGACGGCAACAGCCAGGTCGGTGTTCCCGTCGCCGTCCATGTCGCCAGCGGCGGTGGCTACGGCGAGCGGGATTTCCAAGTTGGCCTGCCGATCGCTGGCGAATCCCGCAGCGCTACCCCAAAGGACGCGCACGATGTCCTTGGCATTCTTTCCAGCTCCCGCTTGTTCGCCACCTGCCGCGCGCGCCTGGTCAAATTGGGTCAATACCAGTTCGACGCGGGAGTCTCCATCGAAGTCCGCTACAGTAATCTGAGTCGCCGGAAATGCTGGGATCCGGACGGGATCGTTCCACTCGCGATTGGCCTTCGCTTGCACCGTGGTGATGGCTGCGGCAATCGATCCCATAATGAGGTCGGGTTTACCGTCTCCGCTGATATCACCAGCGGTGATGCAACTTGAGTCCACCATCGGTAACGAAACCTCAGTCGAGATCGGGGTCCACGCTTTATTCTTGGCTGGCGAGCTCCAAAAAAGTGTCAGCTTGCCGTCAGACCTCAATACCGCCAAATCGCGGGCACCGTCCGCGTCGAAGTCCGCCGCAGCCAGATCTATTGCACCTGGAATGCCGAGATCGTGAAAATCTGTCACTCCAAATCCGTGTGGGCTGCCCCAGTAGAGGCGAATGATGCGTCCGCCAGGTTGTTCGGGACGCCAACGCGCTGCGCCCAGGACGGCAATATCTTCCCAACCATCCCCATTAAGATCCATCACATCAACAGTCGCTGCTGCGTCCATGGGCAACGGTGAGTTAATTCTGCGCGACGACCACCCCTCGGCACTGCCCCAGGCGACCGAAATGAAACGTCGATTGTGGTGGACTCCGATGGGATTCGGACAAAAGACAATATCGCTATAACCATCGTGGTTGAAATCAGAAATCGCGCAGCGTTGCGAGCCTTCAACCGCGATTTCAGCACTCTGAGCCACGCGTTGACCGGTGAGAAATCCCGATGTGGCGGGCAACATCTGGTACGTGTTGTGCGTGCAATTAAACAACAGATCCAAATGACCGTCAGAATTCAGATCGAAGCGATTGATCGTACGTAGCGAGCCATCGCTCGACACATAGACGTTGTGACCACCATCGTCGATCGTTCCAGAAACGAAATCAGCGTGGTTATCGTCGACGAACTTCGGGAG
>JAQGHT010000997.1 GCA_028291565.1 Planctomycetaceae bacterium
GGGCCATTCTTCGTCGTTAACTTTCTTCAACGAAGTCAAACTGAGGTTTGATACCGCGCTAACCTTGCATTTGTCGGTCGATTCTTGAAATTCGACGGGAGCTTCTCTGTATTCTAAGGCCCACTCAAAGTGAAACCGCTCCAGTTACAGATTCACACAGATGAACCACAGATTTTAGACTTCCGGGAATCGACCCAACTTCACCTCTCCTGGTAGTACCGGTTCTTCAAAAAACCAACCAGGCCCGTCGTGTAGGTCACGGTTTGCCCTCCGATAACACGGACGATTTGAAAATGGAGCGGAATAAAGGCGAGCAGGGCGAAAAATGCCGCGCAACATAGCAGAATCGTGTTCAATCCGCGATTTTCGATAATCGACTTCAATGCGGACGCATACCAAGGCCAGGGCGGTTCTGGAACATCCAGTTTCGCGTTGAAATTGCGCGGATCCTGCGAAAGATGCGGTTCGACCGCAATGTGTTGTACTCCCGGTCGCTCCGCGGGAAAATCGACCCGGGCCAAAGCCTGGGCGAAGTCACGATCGGTTTCCAGAGCGTCAGCCATCTTCCCCAGATCGTGTAACTGACCTTCCAATGAAACGAGACGCAACTGGTTGGTATCGTAATCGTGCTGCAACTTCACCATGGTCCATAAACGTGGGGCCAAATGGACCGTACCGTAGCACGTCGCGGCGAGAAACAGGCAAGTCCATCCGATAAATGAGCCAAACCAGCTTGGCTGAGATTCAGAAGTAACGGGTCGGAAAGGATGCATTGTGGGAATTACATCGACCACGGCGCAAACAACAGCCCGGCATTTCTGAAAATGCCGGGCTGTTTGGATTTCTACTCAAAGTCTCTCTTCAACAGTGAGCGTCAGGCAGCAAAAAATGGCCAATTCGCTTACTTGCGGGTCCACAATTCCGCGCCGTAACGGGCCTGACTGCCGAGCAGTTCTTCGATCCGCAACAGCTGGTTGTACTTACAGATACGGTCGGTTCGACTGGCCGAGCCGGTCTTGATCTGCCCTGTGCTGAGAGCGACAGCCAAGTCGGCGATTGTTGTGTCTTCGGTTTCACCGCTACGATGGCTCATCACGGCGGTATAACCGCTGCGATGCGCGAGCTGCACTGCGTCGATTGTTTCGGTCAGCGTCCCGATTTGGTTCACTTTAACGAGAATGCTGTTCGCAATGCCCTTCTCAATTCCCGTTGCCAGTCGCTTCGAATTAGTCACGAACAGATCGTCGCCGACCAACTGGACTTTTTTGCCGATCCGGTCAGTCAGTTGCTTCCAGCCGTCCCAGTCGTCTTCCGAGCAACCATCTTCGATCGAGCAAATCGGGTACTTGTTCGACATGGCTTCGAGCCAGTCCACCATTTCTGAAGGAGCAATTTGCTTGCCTTCAAAACCGTACTTACCACCCTTGAAGAATTCGGTGGAAGCGACGTCGAGACCCAACTTGACCTGCTCGCCTGGCTTATAACCCGCTTTTTCGATCGCCGTCATAATGACTTGCAACGCGGCTTCGTTATTGCCCAGATTCGGAGCGAAACCACCTTCATCACCCACTGCGGTGCTCAGGCCCTTATCGGACAGAACTTTCTTCAGACTGTGGAAGACTTCCACGCCGCATCGCAGTCCATCGCTGAAGGTGCTGAAACCCAGCGGAAGAACCATGAATTCTTGAATGTCGATGCCGTTATTGGCGTGCGCGCCACCGTTGATGATGTTCATCATCGGAACAGGCAGGTACTTTGCTCCGACACCACCCAGGTAACGGAACAACGGCAGGAAGCTGACTCGGGACGCGGCATGAGCCACAGCCAATGAACAGCCCAAAATCGCGTTCGCGCCCAACCGAGACTTGTTGGGGGTGCCGTCGATTTCAATCAAAGTCTTGTCGATGTTGGCCTGATCTGTGACGTCAAGTCCTTCCAGAGACGGCCCCAGTTGCGTGTTGACGTTTTCAACAGCTTTGAGAACTCCCTTACCCAGGAAGACCTTCTTGTCGCCATCGCGAAGCTCACAAGCTTCGTGTGCACCAGTACTTGCGCCACTTGGAACCGCGGCGCGGCCCAGTGTTCCGTCTTCCAATTCCACATCGACTTCCACGGTCGGATTGCCGCGGCTGTCCAGAATCTGCCGAGCATGTACCGACTCAATCAAAATCGCCATCGTCGCCGTATCCTTCAATATTGTTCAAACCGGCGCGGCATCAATGCCCACGCATCATGCTGCCAGTCACAGATTACCGTTGTCCGGACCGCAGGCCCGGTATTTTCAGCATTGTGACAAGTTCCGCATAAAAAGTCATCCGGTATCGGATTGTCCAGTTTACGTTGCCGTAAGAATCGGCAATCTTGATTGTCGAGGGGCCTTCCGGGAGACCAACGCATTCTAAATGTCGCCGTTCCACGACGTTGATTGACCCTAACCGCTGTGAATTCTACAGTGTTCTTGTGATGTGGAGAAAACGGAATCTCAAATTCCGTCCGGTTCGCAATCGCAAAACTTCGTCGCCAAACGCGTCAAAAACTGGGGGGCGAGCCACAGGAAACTGGGGCTGCTTCCTTCAACTCGCGAAAATTGGCCACGGTACCGTCCTTCCTTCAGATCGTGGAGTTAACACGTGGCAGCCAAGCCTTGGGGTGGAGCCTTTTCGCAGGCTACCGATCCTCGCGTCGAAAAATTCACCGAATCCATCAGTTTTGACGCGCGGCTGGCCGAGGTCGATATCCGGGGGTCTCAGGGACATGCCCGGATGCTGGCCGAGGTCGGCTTGATTTCCGCGGACGAACGTGAAGCAATCATCACCACGCTGGATCAAATCGGTGTGGAGATTTCTGAAGGCCAGATCGAATGGAAGATCGAGCTGGAAGATATTCACATGCATATCGAATCGGCGCTGATCGCCCGCTTGGGTGACGTTGGCCGCAAGCTGCATACGGGACGCAGTCGCAACGATCAGGTTGCGACTGATTTGAAACTTTGGGTGCGTGGTGCGATTGATGAGATTGACGCCTTGCTGGCTGATGTGCAACGGGCGTTCGTTGAACGTTCGGCTGGCGACCTCGAAGTCGTCATGCCGGGCTATACACATCTGCAGCGAGCTCAACCGGTCATGGTTGTGCACTATTGGTTGGCCTATTGTGAGAAATTCGCCCGCGACCGCGATCGTCTGGCCGATTGCCGGAAACGGGTCAACATTTCACCGCTGGGTGCCGCGGCCTTGGCGGGTTCTTCGTTGCCGATCGATCGGCACCTGGCTGCGAAATTCCTGGATTTCGAAGGGGTTGCCGCCAATAGTCTGGATGTTTCCAGTGATCGCGATTTTGAAATCGAATTCGTCTCGTGCCTGGGGCTGATCGCAGCCCATTTGAGTACCTGGGCGGAAGAATGGATCCTGTGGTGCACCACCGAATTCGGATATCTGAAGCTGCCGCATGCCTACACGACGGGTTCGTCGATCATGCCCCAAAAGCGGAATCCGGATGTCCTGGAACTCATTCGTGGAAAATCAGCACGGGTGATCGCCGCCGCACAGCAGCTGTTCTTATTAGTCAAAGGGTTACCGCTGGCCTACAACCGCGACCTCCAGGAAGACAAGTTGGCCCTGTTTGTGGCGTTCGACACAATCAAAGCCTGCCTGGAGCTGACGCCATCGATTGTCGCCGGAGCCCAATTGCAGACCGAGCGAATTGATGCGAGATTGGAAGAAGGATTCCTCGACGCCACCGCGCTGATGGAATATCTGATCAAGCAAGGGGTCCCCATGCGGACCGGGCATGAAGTCGTCGGGAAGCTGGTGCGAACGTGCGAATCGCGAAGCTGTCGCCTGGCAGAACTGAATTTGGATGAATTGCAGGCGGCGTGCGACAAGATTCGACCCGATGTCACACAGGTCCTGGGAGCGAGAAATGCGGTCGCAGCGCTGCAGAGTTACGGATCCGGAGGACCAGGGCCTGTTTTGGAGCGGTTGAAGGAATGGCAATCGAAACTTTGATGACGCGTGGGGGCACTTTGTTCCAATTTCAGTTTTCGCCGCAGGACAGGTTTCCAACCTGTCCGCGTTGCGGACTGACAGGTTAAGGACCCTCGCATCAATAATTGTCGCAAGATATCGACTCACGAAGTGGTCATTGGTCACTTGTCATTCGTCATTTGTGAAGTGCCCTTTCGCCACAAATGACCAATGACAAATGACAAGAATCAATGATTCCGACAGTAATTATTGCGCGGATCCTAAAAACCTGTCCTGCTTCGTGAATGTCCCTGATTCTGGACCGTTGCGCTTTCCGTGTGTAGACTTCCGGAATGACCTCGACGCATTCGCGTCATCACATTCGAGGCGTTTTTTGAAACGTGCCTCTTCCGGGATACTCTAACACTGAAGATGGGAAGCGCTATGGTGAAGACTCGTAGGCTGACGGCCGCGCTGCTGTGCGGACTGTTGCTGCTGGGGATGACATTCACTCCCGCCGCGCGGGCTGATGATGAAGTCGACTTCAAGCCGTTATTCAACGGCAAGGATCTCGAAGGCTGGGACGGCAATCCCAAGTTCTGGTCCGTTAAAGACGGTGCGATTACCGGCACGACGACCAAAGAAAATCCCACGGCCGGCAATACGTTTTTGATCTGGAAAGACGGCGTCGTGGACGATTTCGTGCTGCGGCTCGAATTCAAAATCGTCGGCGGAAACTCCGGAATCCAATACCGCAGTAAAGATTACGGGAATTGGGTCGTCGGTGGCTATCAGGGAGACTTTGAGGCGGGCGATACCTATTCGGGCATTCTGTACGAAGAACGCGGCAAACGCGGCATCATGGCCCAGCGCGGTGAAAAGACCGTGTTCGCCAAGGACGGGTCGAAGACCGCCGAACGCTTCGCGGAATCCAAGTCGCTACAAGAGAAGATTAAGAAAGAAGACTGGAACGAATACGAAATCTCCGCGCAGGGCGGCCATCTCGTGCACAAGATCAACGGCAACGTGACGGCTGACGTCACGGATAATGACGAGAAACTGCAAGTCTTAAAGGGCATCCTGGCATTGCAGCTGCACGCCGGCCCGCCGATGGTTGTGCAATTCAAGAATATCCGAATCAAGCGCGTGAAACTCGCCGATGGCCGCAAGAAAGCCGTTCTGGTTGCAGGACGTCCGAGTCACGGGCCTGGCGATCATGAGCATAATGCCGGCGTGCTGTTGATGCAGAAGGCCCTGGAAAACACCCCGGGTATCCTCGTGGAGACGTACCACAACGGTTGGCCCAAGGACAAAACGGCCTTTGACAATGCCGATACGATTCTGTTTTATTCCGATGGCGGCGGAGGCCACCCGGCCATCCAGGAAGATCACTTGGCGCTGTTGCACAAGCTGATGGAAAAAGGCATCGGGATGTGCTGCATCCACTATGCCGTGGAAGTTCCGAAGGAACGGGGCGGCTCCGAGTTTTTGGACTGGATCGGTGGGTACTTCGAAGCTCATTGGTCGGTCAATCCCCACTGGACCGCGAAATTCGACCAGTTTCCGGATCATCCGGTGACTCGCGGAGTTAAGCCGTTTGAAATCAACGACGAGTGGTACTACCACATGCGATTTCGAGACAAAATGGTTGGCGTGACGCCGTTGCTGACAGCATTGCCGCCCAAGAGCACCCTGGAGCGTGGCGATGGCCCACATAGTGGTAATCCCGCAGTACGTGAAGCGATCGCCAAGGGCGAAGTGCAGCACGTCGCGTGGGCGGCCGAACGAGCTGGTGGAGGTCGTGGTTTTGGTTTTACCGGCGGACATGTTCACAAGAACTGGAGCAACGACAGCTTTCGCAAATTGGTTTTGAATGCGATCGTCTGGACGGCGCATGCCGAAGTTTCTGCGGACGGAGTTCAATCAACGTTGTCTGCCGACGATATTTCCAAGAATTTGGATCCCAAAGGCAAGTGACCTGAGCCAATTGCCGCGGACCATTTCAAGACCGGGGTCAGGTGGTTCAAAGTTCATTTTTC
>JAQGHT010000944.1 GCA_028291565.1 Planctomycetaceae bacterium
GCTCGGCCAGCCGGCGTGCTTCGAAAATGTTTCCAACAGCGTGTCCGAGTACGCCGCCGCCCACCATGACAATAAACCCAACCACAGGCGTCACAAAGAATTGCGCCGGCGCCACGACTCCCGAGGCGATCCTCGGAAAGCATTCGTGATAGGTTTCGTGCTCAAGTTCCCAGTTGTCTTCGACAGTGGCATAACCGAGCACGTCATTGACCGCATGACTGGTCTTCCACAATGAGACTCCCGGTAGTTGAGTTGCCGCGGCGTAAGTTCCGGGGAGCCGGCTGGCATGAATCTCTTTCGCATATGCCGCCTCAAAGACGGCCGACGCGACTCGGTCAGAATTGACCGACAAGCTGTTGGTATAGGGATTGTAATGCTGATAGCCGAAGACACGTCCTGGCACTAGCGTATAGCTTGCCACACTCAAAATCCCCGCCGTGTACCGCCAGCCCGGGCCAACCCGATCATTCGTCCGCAGTCGCTGCCATTCACCCCACGGATCGTACCTGTTGACGAGTACGCGGACATCGGTCAAATCGTTTTGACTCAAGTATTGTGCCAGTTGCTCACGATGCCGGGCTGACAATTCCGGATCGAGATGACTCGATTCTCGGCAGAAAAGACGTTTGGGATAATCTACGACTTTGCGCATTCGATCCATGGTGGGGCGGGGCTGCCCGAATTCAAATGCCACATCCGCTGACGAACTTTCGATCGGTCTGGCTGAACGTGCGGATCCATAACGGTAGGGAGTCGTAGCGCATCCCTGACTGATCATGCAGCAAATCAAGACCAAAACCGTGTATTTCTCACGGCAATTGTGTCGGATTTCGATCATTGCTTGGAACCGGGAGATGGAAATTTTCCAGGCGACGCGAATGCGAGGGAAATGGCGTGGAGGTAGCAGGATGTAGAACCGTTGATAAGTATCGCATTAGACCTGAATTTCGTCGAGATGAGTTCGCATTACGTTTCCTTTGTGATAGAAGAATCAGAACTTGGTCAAAGCGACTCGACCACGAATCGCATTCAGCTCCTGATCGGAATGTCGAATTTGAAGTTTGAGGTGTTGTTCCCCTGGCCAATATTGCGCCCCTGCCAAGTCGTGGGGAACGTTGAGGCAATGGTCAGCAGAAGTCCGAATTGATTGAGTCTCGAACATATTTCGCAGGAGTTTCACATGTTGCGTATGATACTGTTCGCGGCCACGAATGAGTCTATTTCAATACTGATCCCCGCGATCAAACGTCTCATTCTTGACCGTGCGCGGTACAAACTGGTGGCTTGTACCGCGATGCTGATCTCGCTCTGGGCAAGTTCGCCAGCGGGTGCGCATCCCGGTCATACGCATCGTAAATCGTCGACGCAGGCATCGAAGACAGAGGCCCCTGTGAACGAGCGAATCTGGACTGAAACATCGAGCAGGTTGCAGCTGATGGGTTCGTTTGTCACTGCGAAGGATGGACAAGTTCAAATTCGACGTGTGGACGATTCGCTCGTCAGTTTGAAACTGTCGCAGCTTATTCCAGCGGATCAGGAATGGGTCGCCATGCGGATGGCGGAAATTCGCCAAACAAACGAAATTGCCAAGCCCACCAGAACGCCAGCAATCCTCGTCTCGGATCTGAATGATCAGCCCGAAGTGGGATTATTTGCCGGCGACAAATTGCAGCTGTTGTTGGCCCAGGCAGATCGCAAAAAGCCGCGAGCCGTCGCGGCAAAAATGCCTGACATTGCGATGTCGTTTGAGGCCTATGTCAAAAAGAAAGCGATTCGCACTCGTTGGGATGACAATTTTTTCTATGTGGAATCGAATGGAATCCCCGATCATCGCATGATGGTTGGCATCACCGCCTGGCAGCAGCAGGTGCCACTGCCTCAGTCCTATGTCGGTGAAAACTCTTGGCGTATTCCGCTGAATCCTGTTCCGGCTCAAAATCCACAGTCGACGCGCGACAATTTTCTCCGTGGTGCCATCGCTCTGGCCGCGAACGGAGTGCCGATCTTTAATCCGCTCAATAATCGAGGCGACGATGCCTTTCTCTTCGGGGAACTCGATGAATTTGGCGGACATTGTGGCCGAGCCGATGACTATCATTATCACATTGCGCCAGTCCATCTGCAGAAGACCGTTGGCCAGGGCTTGCCAATCGCTTATGCCCTCGATGGATATCCGATCTATGGGTACGAAGAACCGGACGGCTCGAAGGTTGTCGGGCTGGATGAACTCAACGGCCACAAAGATAAACTCGGTCATTATCACTACCACGCGACAAAGACCTATCCCTATCTGAATGGCGGCTTCTACGGAGAGGTGACAGAGCGGGGTGGGCAGGTTGATCCTCAGCCACGCGCGGAACCGCTGCGTCCAGACCTCCGGCCACTGCGGGATGCGAAAATCACAGACTTCGTGGAAACAAAGGCCGGCAGTTTTCGCCTGACTTACGATGTGAATGGGAAAAAGGGATCGGTCAGCTACACGATCGCGGAAGATCGATCCGCCAAGTTTGTGTTCGTCGACACCAACGGCGAGACGACAACCGAATCGTATACTCCGCGTCCGCGCAGACCCGGGGGCCCGGGTGGACCAGACGGTCCCCGCGGAGATGATCGAAGGCCGCCGCCACGACCGGGCGAGAATCGACCTCCTCGAAATGGTTCGCGACCACCTCCACCGCGTAATGATGAACGCACATCGGACAATTTGCCCCGCAATGACACAGCGAAGCCGGCGAGCAATCTACCTCAGTTGGTGGTGACCAGCTCCGCTCTGGATTCAAAGGGTTTCATTTCGGCCGAATACACCTGCGATGGTGATAGCGCGTCTCCGCCCGTTGAGTGGAAAAACGCGCCCAAAGGAACCAATTGCTATGCCGTAAGTCTCTGGCACACCGCGCCCGACCAGGAAAAATCCTATTGGGTCATCTACAACATCCCCGGTAAAGTCACGAAACTGGATAAGAATGCTGAAGGAGCCGGGACGATGGGTCTGAACGATAAACGGCGAGCAGGCTACGACCCGATGTGCTCAAAAGGACCGGGAGTGAAAAAATATCACATCACGATTTACGCACTCTCCGGCGAGCCCAAAATCTCCGCATCCGAAGCCACCCGAGGCAATCTGCTCGAGGCGATCAAAGACATAACGCTCGCTGAGGGGACGTTGGATTTTCTGTATGAACGCAAGAAATGAGGAAAGCACGGCGATCGCGCTCCGTCCGATCCACCTGATGCATAGCAAGTTCCAAGCAGGATATTCCAAACAGAAACGTTTGCTTTGTTCGCCTGCGCGCTCCGTCGAATATTGTTGCGCACAGGGCCCCGCCAGTTTCCGTCAGGAAAATGCGTAATCGCTGAATGTCCTCATGATTCTGATGGACGATATGGGGTGGTGCGATGTCGGATTCATGTGCAATCAATTTGTCGACACGCCTGACGGAGAAAATCCTCTTTCAAGCACTGATCATGAGTGGCGCCCCGAAATTCAATCATTCAACAAAGACTCCATTTTCCGAATCAAGGCGGAACCCCATTGTGAATCAAACTGGTCTCCGATTTTTCATTTCCCTGCTTCTGCTTGCTTTGCACGCACAGACAGTTTCGGCCGCGGACTGGAGTCGGTTTCGCGGTCCGAATGGCGAGGGAATCAGCACCGATACCAAGGTGCCAACCACGTGGAGTCAGACCGAAAACCTGCGCTGGAAATTGGAATTGCCCGGTCCTGGCTCATCCAGCCCCATTGTGCTGGGAGACCGAATTTTCGTGACGTGCTATTCGGGATACGGCGTCCCCAAGGCGGACGGGGGTGACATCAAATCATTGCAACGCCATCTGGTCTGTGTCGATCGCGCGGATGGCAAGATTCGGTGGACGAAGACCGTTCTTGGTGATTTGCCGGAAGACGGCTACGAAGGCTACATCGCCGAGCATGGTTATGCCAGCAACACGCCGGTCTCAGACGGTGAACGAGTTTTTTGTTTTTTCGGGAAAAGTGGTGTCGCAGCCTTTGATTTGGATGGTCAGCAACTTTGGCTGACCGGTGTGGGTAAAGAATCCAGCAATCGCCGCTGGGGATCGGGAGCGAGTTTAATTCTCCACAAAGACCTCGTCATCGTGAACGCATCCGAAGAGAGTCAATCCGTCCGGGCTTTGAACAAGATGACCGGAAAGGAACAGTGGAAGGCCGTCGCGAAGACGCTGGAACTGGCTTATGGCACCCCGGCGCTCGTCACCTTGAACGACAAACAAACAGAACTGGTCGTCGCGGTTCCTGGAGAAGTCTGGGGCCTGAATCCCGATTCGGGTAAACTGCGCTGGTACGCTGAACATCAACTGACGGGCAACATTTGTCCGAGCATTATCGCGGACGGGGAAACAGTTTTTGTGTTTGGGGGTTTCCGATCGGCAGGCAGCCTTGCCTTGCGGGCCGGCGGTGAGGGCGACGTGACGAAATCGCGAATTCTGTGGTCCAGTAAAAACAGCTCTTATGTTGCCACTCCCATACTTTACGAAGGGCATTTGTATTGGATTGATGATC
>JAQGHT010000998.1 GCA_028291565.1 Planctomycetaceae bacterium
GATCGCCATTTCCGGGTAAGATTGCTTCCCGTAAGCGTCTGACGGGCAGTGGATCGTAATTTGCCCCGCTCAGAAAGGCCTGTCCCAGCGCCTCGCCGGTCACTAAAGACTTGATCATCGCTCCAGCGCCTTGCCAGCCGATCGCAATGTGGCCGAGCCATTCGCTGCGTCCCAAAAAGTCATGGCTCGAATCGAGTGACCAATCCGGTTTGTAGACCTGGCGGATACGGCGCAACAGAGTCGCACCCCATTGCCGCCTCGGCAACAGCCCTTCCATCAGCCACAGAGTATCCAGTAAAGGGGTCTTACAGCGGACCCCGGCGCGGGCCAGCATCGGTTCAGGCTGGCGGCCGCGCGTCATTGCGATCAACAGACCGGTCCAGTCGACGCCCGCCAGATAACCCAGTTGAACGGCCGGATTCGCGCGTGGATTGGCATCAATCAAATGGGGAGTGCCGTCAGTCCGATCGACAATAAAATCGAGCCCCAGAAATCCACTCCAACCAGTCGCCGCCGCCAGTCGTTCGGTCAATTTGGCAATTTCTGGATGGACAATCGATTCACGATGTGAGGACGTACCACCCTTTTCAGGAAAAGTTCGCAGCGGACGATAAATGACTTCTCCCAGTTTGCGGCCGGCGTGACACAACATCAACGTGTAGATTGAATCTCCCGTAATTTTCTGCTGGACGAAGGGTGGATCCGCCTGCTTCCGGGTTTCCCTGAGATACAGCGAAGTAAATCGCTCCTGCAGTTCTGGCATAGATTCGCAATACTGCATGCCGTCGCAGTTATTGCCGCCCGGCAACTTGACGACGACAGGAAACTCGAGATCCCGCACCTGTTCTTCAAGGTTCGACGGAACGGGATGAGTGACCGTCGGAGGAGTTGGAATCCGCAGCTCACAACACAATTTGTAGAGGCTTGGCTTATGGTGGACCTGCCACATCACATCAAAATCTGGCAGGAAGAGTTGGGTCTGGGATTCCAACTCGCTGCGGAATTCCGACAATAACAGAGATTCTTCGAACGTTGGCAACAGTAGATCGTAAGGTCGCGACTTCAGCTCGCGGACCAGTGCCGCCAAGTAGCCTGCGGGATCTCGCGACAGCGAAGGGGTTCGCAACCAGCGCGTCTGTGGAATCGATTTACCAATTGACCACCAATGGTCGTCAGCCGCCGTCACACTCGCCTGGCACGTACGAAAGCCCTGAATCAGGCGGGGCGTGAAGAACGTCGAGGTACCGGTGACGAGGACTCGCATACCGATCTCATTGGAAGAAGCGTTTAACATAAATAACACACTGGGCAATAGAGGTCGGTGCCGTACAGGCACGAGATTTCAATTCTCTCAATGGCCCAGAGAGAAGACGCGTGTCATGTAAAACGTCGGCTTACTTCCAGGAAAACAGCACGCAGTCACGTTTTTCCACGAGTCCGCGCCACGATTCGCCGATGGTCGGGACAAGCCGGAATTATCAAGCTGTTCGAATCTGGCCGCACTCCTGGGATCAAACAAATACTTAAGGAGCAAACCATTTCTCAAAACAATCATCTCTCGCGTTTGCTCAATCTCCTTGGACGCACGTGTCTGCTCCCATTGTATCGACGGAAACTCGTCCGCTTTCAACAAAGTTTGAAGCAAGCTCGGTTAGAACAAGAAAAGATCAGGACCCGGATCCTGCATTTTGGCGCCGAAACGGCAATTGGCCGCGATTTTGGACTAGGCCAGATTCAGAATCGACAAGACTTTCGCCGACAATTGCCGATCGCCGAATTTGATCATTTCGCTCCGTATATCGAACGTGTCGCGGCGGGGGAAACGACCGCTCTCTTTCCCGCCCATGAGCGAGTTCTCACTTTCGTGCAGACCAGTGCCACGACAGGGCGACCGAAAATCCTGCCAGTCAATAAGACCTGGTTTCGGCATTACTCTAATGATTGGGATGTCTGGGGTGTCAAAGCCTATTGTGACCACGGCGAACTGATGGGGATGCCCATTTTCCAGATGTCTGGAGTCTGGAACTTGGGGACGACTCCAGGCGGTTTCAATATCGCCACGATTAGTGCGATGATCGAACGCTATCAGTCGCCGGTGATTAAAGTGACTTATGCCATTCCGTCTGAAATCAAACGGATTCCCGATGTCCATGCGCGCGGCTATTGCATGCTGCGCAGCACGGCGACGCAAAGTTTGGGACTGATCAGCACGATCACGCCCTCATCCATTCTGCAGATCGGGGAGTGGACGGCGCGATTTGGTCCGCAACTGGTGCGGGATCTGGCGCAGGGAACTCTCGACCCGCGGCTCGAATTGCCAATGGATGTCCGGCTACGACTCGCAGCACGGGTCCGTCGGCCGCAACCGGAGTTGGCCCGCAAGTTGGAACGGGCAATCTGCGAAAATGGTGTCCTGCGTCCAAAGGACATTTGGAAGCCCGGCATGATTTCCTGCTGGCTGGGCGGCACAGTGGGCTATTCTTCTAAGCGTATTCCCGAGCAATTTGGTGATGTCCCACTGCGCGATCAGGGCTTATTATCATCGGAAGGTCGGCATACGATTCCGCTGGGAGATGGCATTCCGTACGGCCCGTTGGCGATCAACAGTAACTATTACGAATTCATCCCTGCCGAAGAAACAGTGACTCCTACCGCGACCGTTTTGGAAGCTCATGAACTCGAACAGGACAAGCTTTATCGAATCATTATGACGACTTACGGCGGCTTATACCGCTACGACATTGGCGACATTGTGAAATGCGTCGGTTTCATGGGTGAGGCACCATTAATTGAGTTCATCCAGAAGGATGGCAGCTATTGCGATCTGGAAGGAGAGAAACTATCGGCCTTCACGGTTTGCCAGGCGGTCGAGAGAGCTCAAGAGAAATCCGGGTTGGCAATTTCCTGCTTCACAGTGGCCCCAAGTCTGTCGCCAGGCGAGCGTCCGCGATACGGGATTGTCGTTGAAACCCATGAAGCGGGTAACCAGTCGCAAGCATCCGACTTTCTACGCGCCTTTGACGACGATCTGCGTAAGCACGTTTATATGTACGGAGTCAACCGTCGAAATCAGTTACTCGATGCTGCCTGTCTGGTCCGGATTCCAACCGGAGCCTGGCGGCAATACGTCGCCGAAAAAACCAGCTCAAACAGCAGCGGTGACAGTCAATACAAACACAAGCCGCTGGTGGCCGACACCGAATTTATCAATCGGCTGAAAATCGTCGATGTCTGGGAACTCAGTCAGTGCGGTACGATGCTGCATGTAGTGCCGCATCGACAAGCCCGAATCGCAAGTTAGCGCAGTGATTCCGGCACCGACCACAGCACAATTCCGAACGATCACTTCAGAGATCGTCCAGATTGTCCAGAATTGCGGATTCAACACAGATGGTAAGTAAATGGGACTAAAGGGACGTATGGGACTAATGGGACATATAAGTCTCATAAGTCCCATACGTCCCATTCCGCACAAGCCAGAGGCTTATGCTACGACAAAGTAGCCCGCCAAAAAAGATTCACTTTTTCCAGCGTTTGACGTCTTTTGCTGTCTCTGGATGCATGAGCGTCCGCAAGAAGAATTCGTCAATCGTCTTCTGCAGGCCGGGAATGGCGACGAGTGAATGCGGGCAATGGTCAACGTACGCCAGGCGGTGATAAGTCACGTCTTCAACTCCGGCTTTGCCGAGTGCGAGCACAAATTCGTCGGCCGTGACAATGGGAACTTGCAGGTCCGAAACTCCGTAGATCAGCAGGAGCGGGGGCGTGCCCGCTTTGACGTAATGCAGCGGGGACGCCTGCTTGTAGGCGGCGAGCCGATCACCTTCTGCCGGGCCGCCGAGGAATGTCTTCACGACTCCGCTGACATGGCTGTCACGCGCCTGATGAATCATATCGATCGGCCCACTGTCGCTGGCAGCGGCCTGAACGAATCCGGATTCCTCTTGATACGGGCCTTCCTTTCCCAAACCTGAGTCGGTTCGGATCATGCTCAGGAGCATCGCCAGATGTCCACCTGCGGAGTTTCCGTAAGCCCCGATGTGTTCGCGATCGAGGTTGTATTCCTTCGCATGGGCTCGCAGCCAGCGTACGGCACATAGGCAATCATCCACCGCGGCGGGATACGGTGCCTCGGTCGACAGGCGATAGTTGATTGTCACCGCGACGAAACCGAGCTTGGCAAAATCTACGATGTTCGCCGGCGAGGTTCGGTCGCTGAAGACGAAGCTCGATTTGTCGCCCGAGATCCAGCCGCCGCCATGAATGACCACAATTCCTGGCCGGGGCTTACCCTGGAGGTCCTTCCGCATCGCAAGATCAAGTCGGCAGGACTTGCTGGCGGCATCTCGATAGGGAATGTCGCGTACGACGACGATGTCCTCGCGCGGTACCTCGTCAGCCTGAATGACGGAATGTTGCATTGTGAAAAACACGCAAACCAACAGAATTCCTAATCGCATCAACATTTTACGCCCTCTCAGCGCTGGTGAATAGACGACTGCGTCGCTGAGCGACGCCTTTTTGGGGGCGCAGCACGACACTTAGACCCAATTATTCTCGATCCGATATCAGCCCGATACGCAAGTTTTGAAGTTGCTCTATTTTGAGGCAGCGCGGACAAGCGGACCGTCAAAGAATCTCGCCCCCACTGACAATTGGGCCAGCCAGACGGATTCGTCGACGCCAGTCGAGGTGGTAAAACCGGCCCTTTCCGCAGTAAAACCACGTCCATCACTGATATTTTCGAAATCGGCATAGCGAATCGTGATTTCCGAATACTCGAACATGTTAATCAGTTGGTCTGCCCTCAAGCGCGACTCGTCCGAAAGTCCGCCAGTTGCGTTGCAGGTCGTCGGTGCAGTTCCTCCCAGTACGGCGGGTTGCAGATTCCGCTGTTGTAGCGTCTGGATCTGATTCGATTGACGCGTGGGATCACTATGCCCCCCATACGCTGATTGTGATTTGCAAGGTATCGTGTTCCAAAATCAAAATTGAATCAAGCGAAACTGAAATTTGGATCCGGGATTTGAATTGGTTGCTACTGAACAAAGCAGTTCGCGGTCAGTCCTCGCTCGAGATCGCCGCTCAAAGCGAACTCCAGACAATAACACCGCGAGGAATTTTTGTAGCCAATCACGGCAGAGATTGGGGACAGTTCGCTCCGCTTCTGGGCCGACGCCCAAGGTTTGGCAATCTTGGCTACCAGGAAATCAGCGTCCCGAAATCGTTCTTTTGTTTCCAATCACGCCAACAGGATCGTTTGTGGAATTGCGGTTTGACCACGTTTCGCTGTAATGTTAAGTAACTGTCCGACCATCCCCAGGTGGCACGGCACTTATTTTCGTATCATCCACGACTCGAAGTGTCTCGCCACAGCGCCTGCCGTAGTTTCCTTTTGAGAATCCCTATGTCCCGTTTTCGCCTTGGCCTCATTCTTGGCCTGCCAATTAGTTTTCTCACTTTGATCTTTTTGACTCCAGCGAGTTCCGCGGATCCTGAAACGTCGGCCGTCGATCCCAGCCGGTTCGAAGTCAACGTCCTGGCTTCCGGACTGAAGCAGCCGATGGAACTGGCGGTCGCGCCGGATGGGACGGTCTATTACATTGAACTCAGTGGCAAACTGTTTGCGTTCGATCCGAAGAGTAGCGCGGTCACTCTGGTCGGTGAAGTGAAAGTCACGACCGACCAGGAAAACGGTCTGATCGGATTGGCGCTCGATCCAAGATTCGCCGAAAATCATTGGGTATTTCTCCAATACTCACCGCCCAACTTCCCCGGGCAGCACATCAGTCGCTTTACCATTACGGATGGGAAACTGGACCTGGCATCCGAGAAGGTGCTCTTGAAGTACGAAGAGCAGCGGAAAGAATGTTGCCATCACGCGGGATCATTGCAGTTTGGTCCGCGTGGAGAACTCTTCATTGCGAGCGGTGATAACACTCATCCACACGGGGATTCGCAAGGCTTTGCGCCGCTCGATGAGCGGGCCGACAAGTCCCCCTGGGACGCGCAAAAGTCCTCGGCCAACACGAACAGCTACAACGGTAAAATATTGCGGATCAAGCCGACTCCGGAGGGAACGTATGACATCCCCGAAGGTAATCTGTTCCCACGTGACGGTTCTAAAGGCCGTCCTGAGATCTATGTCATGGGCTGTCGCAATCCCTGGCGAATGACTGTCGATTCAGTAACCGGCTTCGTCTACTGGGGTGAAGTCGGTCCCGACGCCAATAGCGACGGGCCGCGCGGCCCGCGGGGTTACGACGAAATCAATCAAGCTCGGTCTGCCGGCAATTTCGGCTGGCCTTACTTCATCGCAGATAATCAGCCCTACGCGGACTTCGACTTCGCCACAGGCAAGGTCGGGGAGAAATTCGACGCCAAAGCTCCGGTGAATCAATCGCCCAACAACACGGGCGAAAAAGTGCTGCCTCCTGCACAGCCCGCCCTGCTCTACTATCCGTATGGAAACTCCGAGAAATTCCCCGAACTGGGCCAGGGAGGCCGCACCGCGTGTGCGGGCCCGGTTTATCACTATTCTGCCGACTTAAAATCACCGATCAAATTCCCGGCCGCTTATGACCGGGCCCTGTTCATCTATGAGTGGTCTCGTAATTGGATCAAAATTGTGCATCTTGGTGACGATTTCAATGTGAAGAAAATCGAACCTTTCATGCCCACCCAGCCGTTCAGCCGACCAATCGACATGGAGTTTGGTCCTGACGGCGCGATGTATCTGATCGAATACGGCGAGACTTGGGGCGTGAATCCCAATTCCCGACTGGTCCGGATCGACTACGTCAGTGGGAATCGTTGGCCTGTCGTCGTCGCCAGCGTCGAGAACAACATCGGCAAACAACCGCTTTCAGTTTCGCTCTCAAGCAAAGGGACATTCGATAAAGATGCTGGCGACCAGTTGAAATACGAATGGCGGCTGCTGCGAACAACAGAACCGAATGCCACGCCGAAAACGATTTCCACCGAACCGAATCCCACCGTCACGATTGACCAACCGGGAGTCTATAATGTCGAACTCGTGGTGACCGATCAACATGGAGGCAGCCGAGCGGCTTCGGTCCCGGTTCTCGTCGGAAATGCACGGCCCGTGATCAAGTTTCTGGAACCGCAAGTCGGGGATTTCTTCGATCCCGAACAGCCGATCCGCTACAGCCTGTATGTCAATGACACCGAGGATGGCACCAACGACTTTGACGAAGCGGAAGCCAAGCAACTGCCCGAGATCGATGCCCTGTCCCCAACCCGCGTCTCCCTGAATGCGCTCTTTTCCACGGGGCCTATTCCCGCCGCAGGCGGCACCACCCCAGCTGATCAGGGCCCGGCCGGAATGCGGCTGATGCGAGGCAGTGACTGCTTCAATTGTCATGCCGTCGACCAGAAGCGAGTCGGCCCTCCACTCCTGGAAATCGCCACCAAGTACCGCGGCCAGAAGGACGCCCTGGAAGCTTCAGTGCAACGAGTCATCAAGGGCTCAACCGGAGTCTGGGGCAAGATTCCCATGATTCCGCATTCGCATCACACACTCGAAGAAATCCGCGAAATGGTCGGTTGGGTCTACAGCCTGCAACCTTCGGGTCTGGTCCGTGTCTTCAATGGCTTTGTCGGAGAAATTCCGGTCTCCAAAGACGAAGTCAGCAAGCCCGGCCATTACACGCTAGAGGCGAACTACGTCGACCGCGGAGCAGGCGAAATCCCTGCGTTAACAGCATCCGCGATCATCCATCTTCGCCCTCGACTGCTAGAAGCCGAGACGGCCGATGATATTCACGGTCCACAAGTGTTGTCCGCAGGTTCAGCAGGCGGTGGCAAATTTGCCGGGGCCATCAACCACGATCATTACCTGCGATTTAACAACGTGACTCTCGATCGAGTCAAACGCCTGACCTTCAAAGTGGCCTCCGCCGGCGCCGGTGGTGCCATTGAGGTGCATCTAGACAAACCCGACGGTCCACTGTTCGCAGCAACGCCCGTGGAAGTCAACGGCCAGTGGGAAAAGTGGTATGACAAGACTGTCGATGTGGTACCAAGCCAAGGACGTCACGATTTGTTTATTCGCT
>JAQGHT010000965.1 GCA_028291565.1 Planctomycetaceae bacterium
AACTGGATCTGCTCCAGTTCTCCGCCAGCAGCGTGACACGCCTTTCCAATCAGATCGACAATGGCCCATTGTTCATCCCTCTGCTGGAGGTGCGAAAGCTTCAGTTCTACCGCCTTATGCCGTCTCAGTCCGCAAGCAAGAAGGACGGCGAGAAGTGCTCGATCGCGTTTGCCTTTTTAGTCGCTCCACATCGGGCATTCGCAGTAGAGTTTCGGCTTGCTCCGCCTTTAAGCAATTGCCCAGTTGCACGCCGATCTTCTTAACGCCTTTGACTCGCCGGATACCGGCGGCGAGATCCGCACTGAGAAGGGCACCGTCGGCCGCCTCGTAGGCAGCCGTCGAACGGCACCAAGCCGTAGATCGACAGTACCAATTTGCAGGATTCCAGATGAATACAATATCGGAGCACGACAGTCTTGTTGAACGAGAGCCGTGGTTCTGAGCAGTACCATTCAATAAACTCGTCCATCGCGTGCCGATAGCCTCGTTGCGCATCGGCTGAGGTCAGACTGTTTAGGACGCAGATTTAGCTTGGTCAAGATCAGGCAGTCACAGGACTGCCTTGGGCCTTACACGCCGTTTTCTGGGCGAGCGCTTCTTTGCCGTAGTTCGCGGTCCTCCAAACCGCGCAATGATGATGCTCAAAAATGCTACAGCAGACGGATGGTGGTGCGTCAACAGGTATCGTAAGTATTTGGCACCGCACTGTAGACCTTTGGCTCTCGGCAACTCGGTTTGGCGCTGATCAATCTGTGCCGCTGCGTCTGGGCATAGCCCAGCAGCGAGCATCAAGTGAAAAGGATCTCAGAACGCGATCACTTGAATCGCGTGACCAGGATCGATGTTATCGTAGTCCCACCCCGTCAGGCGTGAACCGTTTGATCCCGGAGCGACGATCTTGGCGAGCGAATACAGCACGGACCGCGGTCGTGGGACGGTTCATCACAGGGTCGACCGATTTTCGCCAACTCATTTGCGTCTTAACTGCTGGCTTCTTCTCTAGTTTCTTCAGCGCCGGGACAAAGTTAAGCGCAGTGCTGTACGAAATCTCGACGTTTCCGGTCAACCCCAACCGATCTATGTAGTAGTTTCCGGAACCATCGTTGAGCGCCAGCCACAAACTCTCATCCGCAGGGCGCACGACCGCAAAATCTACTACTCCATCCCCGTCGAAATCCCCAGGAACTGGGTTGTCGCCAAACAATCCCCAAGATTGAGAATACGGACTGCTCGGATTTCTGCTTGGAATGACCCACCAGTTCCCGTCCGATGGCCTCCATATCGCGAAGTCCGCTATTCGATCGTTATCGTAATTGCCCGGCACTGGTATGTCGCCCGGAGTTCCCCATTGCTGTATATTCGTGCTTCCGTTCGAGCTGGAAATGAAATACCAATTTCCTTCAGAAGGTCGCCAGACCGCGAAATCGGCTAATTGGTCACCATCATAATCGGCCACTGTCGGAATGTCCCCAGGAGCTCCCCACTGCTGGTAGTAAGTGTTACCGTCGTAGCTCGAGATGTAATACCAAGTGCCATCGGATGGCCGCCAGACTGCGAAATCCCAGAGTCCGTCGCCGTCATAATCACTCGGCACGGGAACATCTCCGGCTGTACCCCACTGCTGCAGCAGCGGTTGTCCAGGATTCTCGGTTGGGATTACGATCCAATTGCCCGATGTCGGACTCCAGACCCCGAAATCCACCAATCCATCGTTATCCCAAAATCCGTCAGCTCGAAAATACACGCCCGCGGGATAGCCCTGAATGTGGAACTTCGTGGAAAGGACACTCGTCGGCGAAGGTGCCTGGATGGTATACGATTGCTGGGGATTACTGCTCGGCAGGACGTAAATATTCTGATTCCCGGGTCGCCAGACCGCGAAATCAGTTTTGCCGTCGCTGTCGTAATCGCCTGGCACCGGCGTATCGCCATTAGTCCCCCACTGCTGAACCACCCAGGGAACCGAATTGCGGCTCGGGAGAACCCACCAGGTCCCGTCAGACGGTCGCCAGATCGCGATGTCTTGAGCGCCATCGCCGTCAATATCCACGCTGACTGGAATGTCGCCCGGCAGTCCCCATTGCTGGACAAACGGACTACTGGGATTGCTGCTCAGAGTAACGTGCCACGTTTGATCCGCAGGACGGAAGACGACCAGATCGCTCCTGGAATCCCCGTCGAAATCTCCCGTCACCGGTATATCGCCTGACTGCCCATCGGCCTCAACAATCGCGCTGCCGGGGTTGCTGCTCGGAATGATATACCAATTTCCCTCTGAGGGCCGCCATACGGCGAAATCGGTTTTGCCGTCGCCATCGTAATCGCCGGCCACCGGAACGTCTCCAGCTGTACCCCATTGCTGCGTAATCAGCTGGGTCGGATTGCTGCTTGGTGTGACATACCATGTGCCGTCAGACGGCCTCCAATCCGCGACATCGAGATTGCCATCCCCATCAAAATCGCCGTTCACCCGAATGTCACTTGCAAGGCCGGGAGAAGCCACTTGGGCGAATGCTGCGGTTCGCGAGAGACCGAACAAACACAAAGCTGCGAGCGCCGCGCGAACAGAGTTGCGAAAGACTCGTCTCAGTTGGAACAGAACATAGGAGACGGTCCGGTGGTGGAACACATCCATGCGGATATATTACATAAAAGAAACGAACTAGATTGCTCGAAAGAGTGCGAGTCGCTACTCCCAAAGAGATAGCGCGTGAATCGCGACGGAGCCGGTTTCCTCGCCAGTTGGGGAAGTTCTATCCACCTCTTCATCGATCATACGGAGCTTTCCGTCGTTGGTCACGGAGGTTCAGTTCTCCGGATAGTTCCCGAGTCGTTAATGGGTCGCAGCGTTGAATCCGCAAGCATCTGGGTCCGGCAATATGGCGCTGATAAAGTCGAGGCTGGAAAGCGCAGCATTGATCACTACCGCGCCGAAAAAACTGGGCACTGAAGTCCTAATGACAAGAATCAGCTTCTTGTATCCCAACCGTAAAGATGCCCGGTTCGACATCGACTCCTACGTTGAGGAACATATGTCCTCGTCGATTGCACTCCTCAGCGCGCACCCATGCTTCAAAAGGGTTTCGGTCGAGCGCGGGGTGAGCGGTGGGGCTCCCGGCTTGGGCCCGGCGTACGTGGCAGTGTGTCACTTCCTTTTTGAATCGCTCAATGATTTCATGGCTGCCGTTACGCTCAATCTAGCTGCGCTTCAGGCAGAGAAGAATTACACAGACCTAGAGCCAACCTTTCAGGTCAGCGAAGTACCCATCTGCCGCTAGCTACCTGATGCGATCTCAATATGCGCCTCGACCAGTTTGCCCCCGAGTCGTGGCCCAGACGGAATGTACAGTCTGCCGCCGATTGAATTCGCCAAACAGCTTGCGGGAAACGGTCCCGAACGGGTTCAAAATTGCTGGCCATTTCGCCTCGGAATCCAGGCGTTCCGGGCGAACACTCTCGAGGCGAACGCCTGAAAGAGGATCGTCATTGGGTTGCGACTCCATGCGGCAACCGAACTCGCGCGCGGCGGACGCTTAACAGATACCACTCGGCCGAGGAGCGCTTCCTGGTTCCTGTGTCGGGGAAGTCTGCGGATCCGGCGGAGAAAATTGAGTTGATCCCGCCAGTCCGGCGGCGCATTCCTGAATGGTTTGCGAGATCGCCGGAGACGTACTGGGGAGCGCAGGAATCGACTGATCCGGAGATCTGAGATTTAACGAACTGGTGAGATCGCCGACTGTCGCGCGACGCCATGCGCTCAGGTTCGGAACTTCAGCGCCAAAGCGCGTTTCGAGGAAGCGAAGCACGGAAGTGTGATCGAAAACATCCGAACACACGAAACCACCACGGCTGAATGGCGAGATGACGAGCATTGGCACCCGGAAGCCCAGTCCGATCGGCCCCAAAATCGCGGGGTTGCCGATGACTGTTGGATCGGGCACTGCGGACGCTGTTATATATTCGCCCGCTGTGCCCGGAGGGGCTGTCGGGGGAGGAACATGGTCGAAGAAGCCACCATTCTCGTCGTAAGTGACGAAGAGGACCGTTTTAGCCCATTGAGCAGAATTTGCTATCAGCGCGCCGATGATCGCGGATAAAGTGACTTCACCAAAAAGTGAGGGCGTAGGCGGATGCTCCGAAGTAATAACTGGGGTTATCAGCCAGGAGACTTGTGGCAGGTTTCCGGCTAAAGCGTCGGCCAGGAAATCTGTGGGGAACTGAGGCCCAAAAGCATTCTGATACAGCTCTGATGTCGGGTCCTGGAAATTCTTGAAATACGAGAGAACATTATCGGAGAGTATTCCGTTCAGAATCTTTGTGTCAGGGGATGAGTAAACCTTCCAGGAAATGCCCCGCGCCTGAAGTTGTTCGGGCATTGTAGTGTATGTCAAGCGGCCATAGAACGCGGCGCGATTGGTGATCAGCGTTTGAAGGAGGGGCCCGCCATTCATTCCGTCCGGGTCAATCGAAGCTGCCATGGTGTAAAGCCGGTTTGGATCGGTCGGGCCGATAACTGAACAAAAATAGTTATCGCAAATTGTAAAGGCATCAGCGACCGCATAGTAATAAGGAAGATCCGCGCGAGTCAAGTAGCTCATGCTCAGCACGGCGTCATTGGAATTGATCGGAAGACGCGAAGTGACAAACCCGTTCGTGGCCCCGTTATTCCAGCTCTCGTGTTGCGGCACCCAGTCGTGAGTGATATCGTGCGTGCACGCAGCATTCATACGCGATGTGTCGAGGTGAAACGGTAACCGTGTGCTCACTGGCGGGCTCGTCATATTAGTCGGATCAGGCTGTTCGAATGCAGTGCTCGAGTCGGAAAATCCACGAACCCCACGATAGCTTCCGAAATAGTGGTCGAAGGAGCGATTTTCCTGAATGACGATGACCACGTGTTCCACGTCCGTCACTTTTGCACACGGGGACGGGGCTGGATCTGACGGAATCTCGACAAACCTTCCGCCGCAACCATCCAAAAACAAAGACCCGACGCCCGTCGCAGCACCGCCTATGCAAAGCTTCAAAAGATCTCGGCGAGTGGTATTACAGCACGCCATGCTTGCGACCAGTCTACCTACACCACTATGAGCCCGCCCTAGCTTGGCGCGATGCATTCATCAGCGCACATCTATCGCCATTTCTCACCTCAGTTTGATGCGACGGTTCTGAGGACCGCCCAGCCGCTCTTCTCGAGCGGCGCGGTCTTGACTCCCGGTTAGTCGGCAAACCGGAGAGCGGCGGGCTAAACCGGCATGTTGTAGGGGATGAAAGAGCCCTACAGGAAAGGAGAGTAGCGAATCCATCCTGGCATCGAGTCTTGCGGGCAGCAGCGCGAGGTGCTGGTCGAAGCGTAGACAGAGGTATCAGTGGGCGGGGCGATTGAGCTTCGAAAAGCCGATGGTCCAGGACGCCGACTCCATGAAGAGAGGAGGAAGGCAACACGACAACCACGTTAAACGCGAGTGGATTGATCGGTCCT
>JAQGHT010000972.1 GCA_028291565.1 Planctomycetaceae bacterium
CCCCTTACGTCACTTTTCCCGGCGAAAACGGAAACTGATACGCACCGCCCCCCGCCCCATCACCCTGAAAGCGTTCGACGTTGAAGCCTCCCTCAGTTGCCTCTGATGTGAGCCAAAAGGTTCGCCCGATCTGGCAATCCGCGCTCGCTGTCGTCTGGGTGGTGGGATTTGCGATTATTTTCTATCAATTTGATCTACCGAACAGCAGTCCTAAGATCAATCGGATGCAAATCTGGGATCAGCTGCCGATGCTGATTGTCAATGTGATTGATCCCCCTCAGCCTGCGCTTGGTGACCCGGAAGCGCGGCAATTATGGAAGCAGGCCGGCTGGAAGAATCTGCCTCAAAGGTTTGGGATGTATGCAGTCAGTTTGTGGATTCTCGCGTGTGCATGGGGTTGGGGCAACCTGGTTCTGCGGGCCATCAGAATTCACCACACCCTGTCGCGCCTGGATCGCCAGTTCTTTGCCTTCGGATGTGGGCTTTCGGTGCTCGCGTTATTGATGCTGGGCTTTGGACTTGCCGGCCTGATGTCACGACTGACATTGAGTCTGGCTGTTGCTTCTGGATTGCTGTGTGAGTGCTTGTTTATTGGGATAGAGTTATTCGCTCGACCAAAATTGAACGCGGCAGCGGCGGAAACGTCAGTCCGGCCGGTATTGCAAAGGCTTCAGATTCTCCATTTCTGGCCGTTATTGGTTTTAGTCCCGTTTCTCATGTGCTATCTCGGTGGAGCATTTCTGCCGGAAGTGGATTTTGACGTTAAGGAATATCACTTTGGCGGACCGAAAGAATGGTTTCTGGCACAACAGATTTCATTCTTACCCCACAACGTGTACACTAGTTTTCCGTTCCTCACGGAAATGTTGACATTGCTGGGAATGGTGCTGTACGGTGACTGGTATTGGGGCGCAATTGCCGGTAAAGGTGTCCTGATGTGCTTCTCGGTCCTCACGGCCTTGGGCTTGTTTGCCGCCGGACGACGATGGTTCTCGAATGCCGTCGGAATCTGGGCCGCCTTAATTCACTTGAGTACGCCCTGGATTTACCGTATTTCAATCATCGCTTATGCCGAAGGCGGACTCACTTTCTATTTATTCGCCAGCCTGTTTGCTTTGATGTTGTTGCTCGATCGGATTGGACCAGACCAGGCGGCCAGTTCGCATGAACTGCGCCAAAATCCCGAACTCAAATCCGCGTCCGCATTACCCCTCGCGGTTTTAGCGGGATTTCTTGCCGGGAGTGCGATGGCGTGCAAATATCCCGGAGTCATTTCCGTTGTGCTGCCGATCGGGTTGGCTGGCGTCTGGACGACATTTCGACTCAGCCGTTCATGGCGGACTGCATTGACTGTCGGCCTCGCATTCAGTATTGGCGTGCTGCTGACGATCGGTCCCTGGCTATTGAAAAACTGGTCCGAAACGGGAAACCCCGTCTATCCATTATTATATTCCGTGTTTGGAGGCATCGACTGGAGTCCCGAGCTGAACGCCAAATGGAAGCACGCTCACAGTCCGGAACACTATCGAGCCTCCGATTGGGCCGAGAAATTCATCGACGTGACATTCAAGGCGGACTGGTTGAGTCCCCTGTTGTTTGGACTTGCACCGCTCGCGTGCTGGGGAATCTGGAACCGCAAGCGTGTCACCTGGCTCTGGATTTATGTCGCCTACCTGTTCGGGACGTGGTGGCTGCTGACTCACCGCATCGACCGGTTCTGGGTCCCTCTGATTCCCATCGTTTCACTTTTGGCAGCAGCAGGCGCGTGCTGGAATCCGGCCAAGTGGTGGCGTTATGGATTCGGGACTGCGGCCGGATTGGCACTCGTCTTTAATTTTGCCTTTATGACATCGTCTTTATGCGGGTACAACGCCTACTTACTGGACTTGAACGCAGCTGCAGAGCACACCGCAAGAATCACGGCACCGGAAATCGTTTCATTAAACAGTTCGCTGCGGCCAGGATCAAAAGTATTGTGCGTCGGCGAAGCGGAATTGTTTGACGCTCGGTTTGAATATGTCTACAACACGGTTTTCGACCAGTCGATTTTCGAACAATGGTGCGGAACGGAATCGAAGTCAGTTCCGTCAAGCGAAAGACCATTGAAACCGGCCGCTGAAATCAAACAGATCTTACACGACCATGGGATTACACACGTGTTAGTGAACTGGCAGGAGATCTTGCGATATCGAACCACTTATGGTTACACCGATTTCGTTTCACCGAAGCGATTCCAGCAACTTCAGGCAGCCGGAATTCTGGGCGCTGCCTGGATCGCACCAGGCAGCCAGGATTTAGAACACGCAAACTCAGTGATTCGCGAAGAGATTCAACGTTGGGGACCAGAATTGATCCGTCAGGAATCGGGACGCAAATCGTACAAGACATTTGAAGTCTTTCCGGTCTTGGAGTAGTCAACAGCATGTTACAACGCGTTCTCGAACCCGAAGTCATGGACAGTCTTGAGGAAGCACAAGACTATGACTCGATGGACCATGCGGAAGTGAACCGCCGCTTCGTCGACCATCTGTTGGAATGCCGCTCATCGAGCGAATTGGAATCGGGACGGCCTGTACTGGTGTTAGACGTCGGAACCGGAACTGCGCAGATTCCAATCGAGCTTGCCGGCCGTGGTGTCGCAGTTCGCATCACGGCCATTGATCTTGCTGCCGAAATGTTGAAACTCGGGCAGATCAATGTTGAACGGGCAGGGCTGACGGATCGGATCGCTTTGGAACTCGTCGATGCCAAAAGTCTGCCTTATGCGGACGGCTGTTTTGATTGGGTCATTTCCAACAGCATTATTCACCACATTCCCAAACCGCTGTTCTCACTCGGCGAGATGTTGCGTGTTCTGGCACCGGGAGGCTTGTTGTTCGTCCGGGACTTGTTGCGGCCGGTTGATCTCCCCACACTCATAGACTTGGTTCAAACGTACGCAGGGACTGCAAATGCCCACCAACGACAAATGTTCGACGATTCACTTCACGCAGCGTTGTCACTCGATGAAATTCAGGAGATGTTGACCACACTGGGATATCCCCCCTCTTGGGTGTCGCAAACCACCGATCGCCATTGGACCATCAGGGGTCGGAAAAGGCAGCGTAGCTGAAATCGTGAGATTTCGGGCGGAGTCCGCTCCGTCGAGCCTTCTGCGGGATTCACATTGCCCAAGCAACGTAGCTGAAGTCGTAAGACTTTGGGCGCGGTCTGCTCCGTCAAAGCCCCGAAATCTCACGATTTCAGCTACGGAATTCGCGTCACCCAAACAGCGTGGCTGAAGTCGTAAGACTTTGGACGCGGTCGGCTCCGCCAAAGCCCCGAAATCTCACGATTTCAGCTATGAGGCGTCATCGACCCATTCACTTTGCACCAACCCTTGATGTCGGAGTTTGGAAATCAATCGATCAAACAAGCTCCAATAACCTGGCTGAAATGGACTTGTATCTGGATAACCCGGAATCAAGCAGCCTGTATAGTCGTAATCACGATAACCTTCGAGCGGCACGAGCTGCTTGCGCTCTGGATTTCGAGCAATGTACTCGACAATGTTTTGTAATCCAATTCTTTGCCGCTCATCGTCTCTGAGAACCCGATCGTAGGGCTGACGTTGCAGGCGGACGTGAAATTTTGACAGGACCGGGTAGAGTTGCTGACGCAGGAACTTGATCGCCAATCGCTGATCCGAATTGTCCGCAATGCCCAGCCAGAGGAGGTGCATGTGGTCGGGCATCAGGCAGAAAATCGGACAACTGATCCCATACCGAAACATGGTATGTGTCAGAAGTTCGCGAAATTTGTAGTAGAAGATGGGGACCAACCAGCCAGTCCTGCGATCTTCAATGGTCATGTTCCAATGCACACACGCTTGACCACGATAAAATGCTGGGTGCAGTCGTTTCAGATGATCGTTGTCATACGATGGGTTCATAGCCGACATCGTTTTTCTTGTCGTCAAGTTCGTAAGATTTTGGATACCTGGATTTCTTGCCGCACTACGGGCTGTTGGCCATCCAAACCGCATAGCTGAAGTCGTAAGACTTTGGGTGCGGTCCGCTCAGTTGAAGCCCCGAAATCTCACGATTTCAGCTACGGGAAATGCACCATACAAACAGCGTAGCAGAAGTCGTAAGACTTTGGGCGTGGCCCGCTCCGTCAAAGCCCCAAAATCTCACGAATTCAGCTACACCGTTGTTCCAAAACTCCAAGAGATTTCATATGCAAAATGTCGAGTAAGCAGCCGAGCCGCTCGAAAGTTTCGATTTCGATTTCCTCGGAAATTGTCAGATCACCCTGTCGCGCCTTGGCGGCTAGCTCTTGCATTCGTTCCATATCCGACGGCATGAACTTGACTTTCAGCAAGGCCCGCGCCGCCGTCTTTGAGATTGACTCCTCAAAATTCATGACGTGTTCCCACGCTGAAACGGCAGGCAGCTCAGGAATTGTCTTTGTTTTCATGGTTGTTTACCGACTTGTTAGTGACTCTCAAAAATGTCGAACAAATTCGACCTCTATTCGCTGATCGCACGCGTTTGGCCCTGACTTTTCAGTTAGAACCTCACTATGTCCACTCATAGTTCGGATGCTCGCGAGATATCAGGCTATTGGGGTCAAAACACATTGTACGTTTACAATAGAATCTTATCAGTTAACGCACTCGGATGAGAAATCAAAATGCATTACTTCGCCATTCTCCCACCAAAAATTTTTATTGGTTCACCGAACTTCAACAATCCCTGTGCACATTGAAATTTTGGGGGCTTGGTACATCAATCTCCTGCAAATTGCAAATGTCCGTTGCTCGATCGTCACAAAAGCGTCAAAATAGGATTTCGGGCGGCAACCAGCTCGACGCAGCAAACCTTATCCCAATCCCCCAGAATAACTTACGGCAAAAGAATTTCACCCTATGCCGCTCGTGTTGACGCTGAAGAAGCAGACCTCGATCCCCTTGGAAGTCGATTCAATTCGAATGGAGACGGTTCGATCGCAAACGCTCGACGAAATTCGAGCCACACCGATTCATTACGGGAACAAGACGCCGCCGCTCAATGAGTTTTTCGAAGTCACTGGCTCGGCGGCCGAAGATTCAGAAATGATCTGGAATGGCGACTGTTCCAAGGTCAAGCTGATCGGCACGGGTCTGCGATCTGGCCGAGTGATTGTGCATGGAAATGTGGGGATGCACTGCGGTGCGGAAATGCGGGGCGGCGAACTGATTGTACATGGAAACGCTGCAGACTGGTTGGGCGCCGAAATGCACGGCGGCCGAATTCACATCCATGGCGATGCTGGACACCTGGTCGGAGCGGTCTATCGCGGCGGCCGAAAGGGCATGACCGGCGGTGAGATCCTGATTGATGGTAATGCCGGTAACGAAATCGGAAACACGATGCGACGTGGGCTGATCGCCATCCGGGGACAGGCAGGCGACGCCGTAGGGTTCAATCTGATCGCGGGTACGATCTTGATTTTCGGAGCAGCGGGGATTCGACCCGGCGCCGGCATGCGCCGCGGTACAATCGGATTACTCGGTCCTGAACGAGCACCTCAAATGCTCCCGACGTTTCGCGCCGCCGGCCGATTTCACCCGGTCTTTTTGCAGATCTACTTGCGGCATCTGAAACAACTCGGCTTCGCAGTTCCGGAAGAGTGCTTTTCAATGGTCTGTGAGAGACACTGCGGCGACTTTCTGGAGTTCGGCAAGGGCGAGATTCTGGTTCGAGCCAGTTGAGATTTGATAAACGTTGTCGCTGAATTCGGGACGATTGGGATGTTGCAGGGCACTAATCCAAAGTCTTACGACTTCAGATGCGCTTGGATGGTGTAAATCCCGTAGTTGAAATCGTGAGATTTCGGGGCTTTGACCGAGCAGACCGCGCCCAAAGTCTTACGACTTCGGCTACGATCGGTACAATGACGAATCCCCGTTGAAACAATGATTGACGGAGTTGAGTGGTCTCCAACGACCGTAGAACACGATTTCATGTCGAATTCCTCAGACGGCACAGCCGTAATCAATATCGCTCAAAAACTGCGGGAATCCGCGGCGGCTTGGCCGCATCAGCGCGCGGTCGTCTTTCCTTCCGGTCGAGACCCGGCCGGTCGGGTCACTTATTCACACCTGACGTTTCAACAACTCGACCAGGAGACAGATCGGCTGGCGCGAGGCCTGCGAAACATCGGCGTCACACCGGGTACGCGATTGGTGCTGATGGTGCGTCCGAGCCTGGAATTCATCGCCCTGACATTCGCTTTGTTTAAGACTGGCGCCGTCGTCGTCCTGATCGATCCAGGCATGGGACGAACGGGAATCTTCAACTGCTTGAAACTCGTCGAACCACAAGGCTTCATCGCGATTCCCCTGGTGCAGGCCATCCGAGTCTGTTCCGGTTCCAGATTCAAACACGCAAAGCTGAACGTGACGGTCGGCGGCCGACGTTGGTTCTGGGGTGGTCCCAATTATCGAGAATTGTTGGGGGGAGCTTGGGAACCCTTTGAAATCACCCACACGATTGCAACTGCCCCCGCGGCGATCATTTTCACCAGCGGCAGCACCGGCCCCCCCAAAGGAGTCCTCTACGAACATGGAATGTTCGCAGCCCAAGTCGAACTGTTGCAAGAGTTCTATCAAATCAAACCCGGCGAGATCGATCTGCCCGGTTTTCCGCTCTTCGCGCTGTTCAACTCGGCGATGGGGGTGACCACGGTCATTCCCGACATGGATCCAACCCGTCCTGCAAAAGTTGACCCAGCCAAGATTCTGGAAGCGATTGATAATCAAGGAGTCACTCAAGCGTTCGGCTCGCCGGCCATCTGGAATCGCGTCGGCCGTTATTGCGAAGCGACAGGACGCCGACTGCCGTCATTGGGCCGAGTCCTTTCCGCAGGGGCTCCGGTTCCGGTCGCGGTCATCGAAAGAATCTTACGCTCCTTTCCAATAACGGATCCGCTATCCGATTCGAGTGATTTACCAGGTGATCAATCGCGACGTCAAATTCCAGACATCCACACTCCGTACGGTGCCACAGAGTCACTTCCAGTCTGTTCTATCTCCGGCCGTGAAGTCGTCTCGGAAACAGCCGCCCAAAGCCGCCAGGGTGCCGGAACGTGCGTGGGCCGATTGTTCCCTCGAATGCAACTGAAAATCATTGAAATCACAACCGGGCCAATTAGTGCTCTGAGTCAAGTTCGTGAGTTGCCCGCGGGTGAAATCGGTGAAATCATTGTCAGCGGACCGGTTGTGACTCGGGAATATTTTCGAAATCCCGATGCGACGCAGAATGCGAAAATCCCTGACGGCGACCGATTCTGGCATCGCATGGGCGATGTCGGCTATCTGGATGCGCAGCAACGGTTATGGTTTTGCGGCCGCAAAGCCCACGTCGTTGAGACAGCAACAGGAAACATGTTCACGATCTGTTGCGAAGCGATCTTCAATCAACATCCTCAGGTCTATCGCAGTGCTCTCGTCGGCATTCCTGCAGGATCAGATTCCACGACTGCGAACAAGGACAAAGTCCGTGTCGATGAGCGGCCGGTAATCATCATTGAACCGGAAACCGGTCATTTTCCACAAACTTCTGAGGCTCAGGCGAACTTTCGCGACGAATTGCTGAAACTGGGCCAGGCGAATCCATTAACTCAGAAAATTCAGACAGTGTTGTTTCATCCTGCTTTACCCGTCGATATTCGCCATAACGTCAAAATTGATCGCGAAGCGCTCTCCGCCTGGGCTGAGGGGAAGTTACTGTGAACTTCAGTTCGCACAGAAAATGTTTAGTGACAGGCGGCGGAGGCTTCCTGGGGCTCTACATCACCGAGCAACTTGTGGCTCGGGGCGATCAAGTGCGCGTCCTCTGTCGCGGGCGTTATTCACGTCTCGATGAGTTGAACGTGGAAACGATACAGGGTGACGTGCGCGATGCAGGCATTGTCGGCCAGGCCTGCGAAGGCATGGACGTTGTTTTTCACACAGCGGCCGTGCCAGGAATCTGGGGGCCCTGGGAGCATTATTATGGGATCAACACGGTCGGTACGCAAAACGTCCTAAATGGCTGCCTGCAGGCCAACGTCCGCAAGCTGCTTTATACCAGCAGCCCCAGTGTGATCTACGATGGGAAAGACCATTTGAAGGTCGACGAATCCTATCCGTATCCCACCAGCTACCTGTGCAATTATCCGCGCAGCAAGGCGCTGGCCGAGCGAGCGATACTGGAAGCGAATGGCCGCAATGGATTGGCCACGGCGGCTCTCAGGCCCCACCTGATCTGGGGGCCACGAGACAACCACCTGATTCCAAGGTTGATTGAACGAGCTCGGAGTGGCCGGCTGCGTCGGGTTGGCAATGGTCAGAACTTGATCTCAATGAGCTACGTGGAAAATGCCGCGACCGCACACTTGCAAGCGGCCGATCGATTAGAAATCGGCTCGCCAGTCGCCGGCCAGGCCTATTTCATCAATGAGCCTGAACCGGTGCGGCTCTGGGATTGGGTTGATGAAATCCTGGGTCAAGCGGGACTTCCGCCGCTGAAGAAACAAATCTCCGCGACGTTGGCCTACTCCATCGGAGCGGCCTGCGAGGCCGCGTATACGCTCTTGCGAAAGAAGTCGGAACCGCCAATGACCCGATTCCTGGCGCTCCAATTGAGCGGCTCGCATTACTATTCCGTGGACAAAGCCCATCGAGATTTTGGCTATGCTCCCGCAATTTCTGTAGCGGAAGGCATGCGTCGGATGTTCGTCGCGAAGTGAAGGATTCCTCGAGTTTGCGGCGGGCTTCTAAAGATCAGGGGTCGGGTGGTTCAAAGTTCATTTTACGCCCAAACTGGG
>JAQGHT010001010.1 GCA_028291565.1 Planctomycetaceae bacterium
GGGCTGACACTGGCTGACGGCACCGTGGTCACGTTTGATCTCAACGGAACGGCCATCGGTACGGGAACCGTGACATCCGGGAACGTTCACATTTTCCTTTCGAGCAAGAACGGGGATACGGTCCCAGCGATCATTGCCGGCGATATCCTGACGGTTGTTGAAGCCGATGGTACGACGGTTGATCTGACAGGTACTTTCGGTCTAGGAAGCAACGGCGACGGTAATGGTGGAGATGGTGACGGAAACGGACATGGTTCTGGCGGAAACGGCGGCGGTTCCGTCACCGCGAGTGAATCCGGGCTCAAGGCGAAACTGACTGGAACCGGGACGCAAACAGCGGCGATCGGTGTTGCCGAGTTCGGGACAGTCACGTTAACCAACAAGACCACAGGAACTTCCACTACAAATTCATCGCTGGGTATCTCAGTGGGTGGACTGACACTGGCCGACAGCAGCGTGGTCACGTTTAATCTCAACGGAACGGCCATCGGAACGGGAACCGTGACATCCGGGAACGTTCACATTCTGCTCTCGAGCAAGAACGGGGATACGGTCCCAGCGGTCAGCGCCGCCGATATCCTGACGGTTGTTGACCCCGGTGGCACGACGGTTGATCTGTCTGGAACATTCGGCTCTGGGACCGGCGGCGATGGTAATGGAGGAAATGGTAACGGTGGAAACGGTGATGCAGGAAACGGCGATGGACATGGTACTGGCGGAAATGGGGACGGAAATGGCTCCGTGACTGCGAGTGAAGCCGAGCTCAAGCGAAGCTGACCGGAGCAGGCGCGCAAACCGCCGCCACCGGTGAGGCCGAGTTCGGAACCGTCACATTGACCGACACCACCACAGGAACGTCCACCACGATTTCGTCGTTGGGAATCGTAGTGGGTGGACTGACGCTGGCTGATAACAACATGGTCACGTTTGATCTCAATGGAACTGCCATCGGCACGGGAACCGTGACGTCTGGCGAAGCCCATGTCCAACTCTCAACGAAAAATGGGGACAAGGTTCCGACTGTTACCCCAAGTTACGCTGTTGGCGAAATTTGATATGGGTCGTCCTGTTCGAATTGGACGCGGTGGCAGGCCGCTTACGAGCAGTGGCACGACCCATGTCCGCATACTGGAACACTCAAGGTTAAACCGCAGAAGTCAGCGACTTTTGTCACGCCTCTTGCGTTAAAGTCAATTCCTTCCCATCGATAAATACCCGTTTGACTTGCAGATCGCGGTCCAGGACCACGATGTCGGCACGCTTGCCCGAGTCGAGGCTGCCGATTTCTTTGTCGTAACCTGCAATGCGGGCAGGTGTCAGAGTTGCCATCCGAATGTCTTCATGTAATGGTCGCCCCGTGAGTTTCGCGAACGTGCGGACCATGTGGTCCATGCCACTCACGCTCGAACCGAGGGCCACTCCGTCGGGCATCAAGCCGACACCGTCGCGCTTGATGATCGGTTCACCACCGTCCAGCGGGCCGATTTTGTAATCCCCGTCGGGCATGTCGAGTGCGCGGCTGGTGTCGGTGACCAATGCCAGCCGATCCGGCCCTTTCAGTTTGTAGGCCAGCTGCAATAATCCTGCATCAAGATGTTTGCCATCGGCGATCACTTCGGTCGTCAATTCATCATAGTAAAGCGTGGCCTCCAGAACGCCTCCCTGCATCGGATAGAGCTGGAACTGCCGCAGTTTGCTTTTGTCTGACATGGCGCAAAACAAGTGATCGACATGCCTCACGCCCCATTCAATGGCTTCCGTCATTTGATCAAACGTCGCCCACGAGTGACCGACATTGGTACGAACACCCTTTGCTTTGCAGGCCAGTGCGAATTCCTTTGCGCCGGAGACTTCCGGAGCGACCGTCGCCGTCACCAGATCCTCCGCGAATTCAAGATACTGAGAGAACTCTTCCTCAACCGGTGGGCGAATCGGGCCACCAGGGTGAGCCCCCCGTGCCTCGTAGCGGAAGTAGGGACCATAGAAGTGGGCTCCCAACACGCGCGATCCATTCGGTTCAGGTCGCAGGCGAAAATCTCGTGTCTGCTTGAGTGTGGCAAGGATCTGTTCGTGAGTGGCGACTGTCGTTGTGACGGCCATCCGTGTTGTACCATGTCGCGCATGACAGCGGAGCGCCGTCTGGAAGGCCTCGGCGGTGCCATCCATAAAGTCACTGCCCGCCCCGCCGTGTACATGCAAATCGACAAATCCAGGAATGATGTAGCCGTCGGAGACATCCACAACCTGGCTATCAGGACCAATCGTGGCATAAGGGTCGAGTGCTCCGCCAATCCGCCCATTCTGAACGATCAGCGTTCCCCGTTCAATCCGATCCGGGAAGACGAGCTGGCCACGGAACATGATTTTAGACACCATCTGAGGAACTCCAGGAAAGCAACGAATCGGCGATATCAACTGCGGCGACGGACTGCCATCTTAACGGAGCAACGGCACAATTTGAAATCGTTTACGGTAACGTGTTCAAAGTGGGCTGGCGAAGTTTTCTGACATTGGGCAGAACGCCATTGGCTGGATGATTCAACAGATCCGGCAACCTTGCAATGCAAGTTTTGAAGGCGTACTGTTTTCGTGGAACTACGCCATCAACGATTCGTCGGGGCCTTCTGGTTGCCGCGCCTCCCCCAACACGACAGTAATTACTTTGCCGGTCCTTATCTCGCCGTAAGCGCCTGCTGCATTTCGAACTGGAGTTCCGCAACCAGCAATGCGGCTGGCATTGCGCGAGCCAGTGGTGCCGCCTGTCCGACCCATTGAGCTCCAAATCCAGTTTCACCAGCGGCGAGTGCCGCAGAGTTCAGAGCTTTACCCGCATCATAGGCAATCGGATAATCGGGAATTTTCAAGTGTTTCGCCTCATTCCCAAGAGCTGTGAACTGGTTCGCAATACAGCGGGCGGGCCGGCCGGAGATGACCGTGGTCATTACTGTATGCTCTGCGGCGACGCTGAGGAGAACATTGCGAAATCCCGTGTCTGCGGTGGATTCGGGACAGCAAATAAAGGCCGTTCCCAATTGAGCTGCGCTTGCTCCAAGTGCGAGACAGGCAGCAATACCAGCTCCGTCCATGATGCCGCCGGCCGAAATAATGGGGCAGCTGAGATTTCGCGCCAGCAGGCGAGTGAGAGCCAATGTTCCCAGGCATTCATCAGGCGCCAAGGGATCAAATACCCCGCGATGGCCGCCTGCTTCAAAGCCCTGTGCGACAATGGCGTCGATTCCGGCAGCGGCAATGGTACGTCCCTCATCAAGATTTGTGGCCGTTGCGAGCAGCACGATGCCCGCTGCATGTAAGGCCTTGATTCGCTCGGCCGAAGGCAGGCCAAAATGGAAGCTGACGACCGGCGGCCGTTCCTGAAGCAGCATGGCGAGCATGGCGTCGTCCGCGACGAAGCTCGTGTAGATCTCCTTCAATTGTCCTGGAACCGGCTTGCCGAATTTCTGAAATCGGGGTGTCAGGAATTTGATCCATTCGGCGTCATTGTGCGGGTCAGGAATCGCCGGTACGTGACAGAAGAGATTCACATTAAAGGGCCGTTGTGTTAGTGCGCGAAGTGCTGTGATTTGGACTCGAGCTCGTTCGGCATCGACATTCCCGACGCCAATCGAGCCTAATCCGCCCGCATTTGAAACGGCGGCCGCCATCGCTGGTGTCGAGATGCCAGCCATGGGGGCCTGGATGATTGGAAGAGATATTCCCAGGTCGTTCAAAAATCGTCTCATTTCGGGCCCCAGATTTTGTCGCAAATCGATTTCTGGTCGTATCAACTATACCGCGATTCGATTCCGTCTCACGCCGCTGCATCCGACGAAACATTTCCTTCCCTACAATACGAAGTCTAAGGATCGGCGCATCAATAACTGTCGGAAGTTGCCTACGGCCTTTCAGGTCATCGACGGGCAAGAGTGCCCATCCTACGGCACTTATTGCTGCGCAAATCCAAACAAGAAGTCTCGTCATGGAACGATTCTCTGCCGGTGCTGGAGGCCCCGGTTTCGGATAGCGTTACGAAAGAAACTGCTTGATTTCTTCGAGCGTCTGCCGCTCTGCCTTCAGCTGCTTAATCTTTTCGCATCGCTGCACCATGTCAGGAGCGTAAAGCTGGTAACCAGATTCGGTGACTTCCGCTACCTCCAGCAGGCCCGCTTTCGTCCAGAAACGAATGGTAGGTACTGTCTGGCCTGCCGCTTTGGCCAATTCGCCGATTTTCAGCAAATGAGGAGTGTCGACATCACCAATGGCCGATTCACCCTTCGCCGCCTTCAAATAAATATCCAATGAACGGTCGGCCGCTTTGGCGACGATCTTCTCATAGTCTTCCTTTGATCCGCCCAACTGGGCTTTTTCCAATGCGGCGATGTATGCCAACCGATCTCGCTTGCGGATAATCGCTGGCGGATAGCCAGCCATCATCAGAAGCAGGTTCATCAAGAGACGCGCGGTCCGGCCGTTGCCGTCCACGAAGGGATGGATGGTCACCAGCCGGTAATGCGCTTCACCCGCAAACACCACGGGATGCAGACCATCCTTACCCGTGAGCCAGGACTGAAACTCGTCCATCAAGTCCGGCACTTTACGGGGATTTGGCAGTATCACTGTCGAGCCGGAAATTCGAACCGGCACATTGCGGTAATGGCCCGCGTTGTCGTCATCGATACCTTTCAGAATGATGTCATGAATATTCAGAATATCTCTGGACGAAAGCTCAGACGGCTTTTTTTTGATCAGGCCATGCACCAGATCCAGAGCGTGGGCATGGTTGGTGGCCTCTAGATGCTCTTTCAAGCTTTTGCCGCCCACAGTCAGCCCTTTTTCAATGACCACGGCAGTCTCACGGCGCGTGAGCGTATTCCCCTCGATGGCGTTGCTGGTGTAGGTGAGTTCGATCCTGAACCAATCATCCAAATTGCGGGTGAGTGCCGGCGGTAAGGGCCGGAAGCCATCCAATTCCTGCTTTTTTTGGGTCAGTTTGTCATAATTCATAACGATAAGTGTAAAGTGTCACGTAACACTTTGCAATCGCAATTCGATGCTTGGTCTAAATGACAGGCTGCCATCTCGATAGCGCCAAACGTCGTTCCAGGTGGCGTTGCGATGCCTCGCCCGCCCGTGGGAAAAGTCCAATAAAATCCAGTCGCGGTCGCGTGATGTTGAATCTCGAATTCCGCGGCGATCGTGTCAGTCAGCCAGCCGGCCAGATAACCGGCGATCATTCCGCTACAGACACTGACTATGACGATATAAAATTGTTCCGGCGTCGGACAGTCTCCGTCGTTGGTCAGGCCCCTGAAATGGCCGCGATTCCAAAAGTGACGATGACAATTGCGGCGAGAATACCCACGCCAACCCCGATCTCTTTGAGTTCCCGACGCAGATCCAAAGTTGAGCTGTTGAACAGCAAATTTGTCGATTTCTGAATCAACCACCAGGTTAAGCTAACAATTGAGAGACATAAAAGTCCAATCGGAATGGCGATGAGTGTCGACATCTGAAGTCCGTCCGTCACACAGGGTACGGGAATCTTCGATCTGACGCGATTCGAAGGAGCTATCCTTGAGGCGCAAAACAGTGTGACGTCAGGATGGGTCGTGAAAGGTTTTTTAAGAAATTGACGCTCGGTACAGATTTCCCTGAGGATAACGATCTCGAGGCCTGTTTATTGAATCAAGAATATGGAGAATTTCAGCGAGGCAGTGACGGACATGCTCGATTGGAAGTGAGTCGTGCAACATCCGTGGCAAAACCGGGCAACGCCGTGAGGGATTGTCGGACGCTGATTTTCAGGTCGCTATGTAAGATTGCCAAACATTGGGCATCGGACCCAAAACGGAACGAGTCGCCCGAATCACCAGCGCGATTGGCGACAGAAATCACTCAGCGCGTTATCCACCGGGCAAGCCTGGTGGCGGGAGTTCATCGACGCCGTCTCGTATTATCAATCTGATTTTGGAGTGAAGTCAATGATACGGACAATCGCGGGTTGTGGCTGCTTGCTGATCTTGACGCTTGTGCTCGTGGCCCAGACTGCGCTGAACGATCGCTGCGCGCTGACTCTGCAATTGACCGACTCCGAAACGGGCCAGCCATTACCGGGGTGGGTCCGGATCCGCGACAATGATGGGAATCAGATCATCGTAACAGAATTGTTTCCACGCGATTTGACTCCGGGCGTCGAGCAGCGGATCGATCCGTGGTCGGTCATTGTCAAGCCGACCACGGTGAAATTGCCTCAACGCAAACTTGTGATTGAAGCCCTGTTCGGCCTGGAAACTGAACAAACGACTTTGAATGTCGACTTGACCGGAAAAGCAGAACATACCGTTACGATTCCGTTGAAGTTCTTCTACCGGGCCAAACAACAGGGCTATCGGTCCGCAAATACTCACTTGCATCTGATGAAACTGACACGTGAAGTGTCTGATCGCTATCTGAGAGAAATCCCCAAAGCCGACGGGCTGGATGTTCTGTTTCTCTCATATCTCGAACGGGCTGAGGCGCAGAAGGATTACATTTCGAACCGTTATACGCAGTCCGATCTCGATGAATTGACAAAACAGTCAGGCGTGGCATTCGGCAATGGTGAAGAACATCGCCACAACTTCGCAGCACAGGGACAGGGCTTCGGACACGTCATGCTGCTCGATATCAAGCAGTTGATTCTACCCGTCAGTATCGGTCAGGGAATCATGAAAACCGGGACCGACGGCTTGCCCCTGCAGCGAGGGATCGATCAGGCACGGCGGGACGGCGCAACGATCATCTGGTGTCACAATGATTTCGGGCTCGAAGATATTCCAAATCTCGTCAGTGGACGTGTGCATGCGTTGAATATCTTCGATGGAAATAAAGTCAGCAGCTACAAGCACAGCTTTTATCGGTACTTGAACGCCGGGCTGCGAGTCCCATTCTCCACCGGAACCGACTGGTTCATGTACGATTTCGCGCGAGTCTATGTTCCGGGTGATCAGGCGGCGGTCACGCCTCGTGCCTGGTTGAAGAATCTCGCGGCCGGTCAGAGCTATATCACGAACGGACCGTTTCTCGAACTACGAGTTGCGGGACGCAATCTGGGAGACACGGTCAAAATGGATGCTGCCGGAGAAGTCGAAGTCGTGGCGCGCGCGGTCGGCCGAGTC
>JAQGHT010001031.1 GCA_028291565.1 Planctomycetaceae bacterium
ACTGCGGCACACGCCAGGACACGTCATCGATGTGGTTCCGACGATTCTCGAAGCCGTTGGCGGGAAGCCATTTGAAACCGTGGCCGGCCAGGCTGTCCCCCCTGCCCCCGGGAAAAGTCTGATGCCCGTATTCTTGAAGGACGGAGCCCGCCTGCATGATTCGTTGTGGTGGTTGCACGAAGACAACCGTGCATTCCGCGTCGCGGATTGGAAAATCGTGGCCGCCGGAACGGATCGTCCGTGGGAGCTGTACGATCTGAGTTCCGACCGCGCGGAGTCCAAGAATCTGGCGCGTGGGATGCCGGATAAAGTGAAGGAACTCGCGAGTCAATGGGAGCGGAAAACGGAGGAATTCCGCGTGTTGGCCGCTGAGAACTGAACCAAACGTTGTCGTAGCTGCGATGGCGTGTCGGTCTCAGCTTGGAGTTGCTCGATTCTTCGTAAGTGGCCAGAAAAAGTAAGGTAGGATGGCCGCCCTCGGCCGTCGCTTGTGCGCACGATCCGGTAAATGAAAGCACAAGCACTCGAAACATCGAAGCTGATTCCACTGACGCTAATTATTTGTGGTCTCGCCGCCGTCACAAACTCAGACGGCCGAGGGCGGCCATCCTACATGGCTTCTTTTGCGTTCTTATTTGGTGAAACTACACCACCACCGCCGACGCGCAACACCCTCTAGACCGAAATCAGACCGCTTCATTTGGAGCGATGTTGATTGCCAGCTGGCTTAACTTTGCTGTGGATTTCGCCGGCTAGATATCGCTCGCGACGCACCCTATTCGAGGGTGGAAGATTCGTCAGATCTCATTAGTGAAATTGCGCTGACACGTCTCACTTCGCGAACTTGGCCGTAATACTCGCGACATGCTGTCCCTGGAATCGAGCCATCGCCAATTCTTTGGCACTCGGTTGTCGCGATCCATCAGGACCGGCGATCGTTCCGGCACCGTAAGGACTGCCCCCCTTCAGTTCGCTGATGTCTGTCAATTCGGGACAGGAATAAGGAAGCCCGACGTAGATCATCCCATGATGCAGGAGCGTGGGAATAAAGGTCAGAATCGTCGTTTCGTTGCCGCCACCCGTTCCTGTGCTCGTGAAGACACTACTCACTTTGCCGATCAAGCCCCCCTGAACCCACATTTTTCCCGTTTGGTCCAGAAAATTTCGCATTTGAGCGGCCATATTGCCAAACCGCGTCGGAGTTCCAAAAATGATCGCATCATATTCTGTAAGCTCTGCAGGAGTAGCGACGGGGGCTTGCTGATCAAGTTTCACGCCGACCCGTTTGGCGACATCTTCCGGCATTGTCTCCGGCACGCGTTTTACAGTCACCTCAACGCCTGGAACCGTTCGAGCCCCTTCAGCAATGGCACCGGCCATGGTTTCAATGTGACCATACGAGGAGTAATACAAAACGAGCAATTTCGCCATGATTGGTTCGAGTCCTTGTTAAATCACTGTGACCACCGGGGCGCCGAATACCTGCTGGCCACCCGCCAGGATTGTCATGTTGAGACCTCGGTCGCCGGCAATCGCTTTTTTACTCGCTTGAACTGCGATTTGTTTCAGCACGGCATTCACCATACTTTCCGTGGCGCCGGCGCGAAATGCAATCAGCAGGGCATGCCCGGACGTGCCGCCGGTGACACTTCCGGCTGGCACTGTCGAACCATCATAATAGAAGTGGCTACCTTTCACATAGACTAGACCGGGGCCTTGACCCTGGCTTTGCAGAGTCAGAAAGACCCGGTTTTTTGTATTGTCGCCATTGGAGTTGCCACTGAAAATTGTCGTCCGAATTGTCGTTCCACTGTAATTGACAACGGTGTCAACATCCCGCAGAGTGGCGGCGGGGTCGATGCGTACTGAAGCGCTGTTTCGAGCAACTTGTGTCGTCGGTTTCGGTGTTTGGGTCGCCGCATTCGGGTAAGTCAACGCCTCGGTCGGAAATGCCAGCGTGAGTGGATCATCAACGGGGGTGACCGTCAAGTTGAACGTGCCGACATTGCTATCGGCATGTGAATCGTTCGCTTTGAATGTGAAGGAATCCGGACCATTGTAGTTGGCGCTGGGAGTGTACGTGAACGTGCCCGCCGACGTGATTGTTACGGTGCCGTGACTGGGGGCAGTTACGACGGCATAGGTGAGCGTATCTCCGTCGGCATCGCTGGCCAGTGAGGTCAGTGAATCCACATAGGCGACGTCTTCACTCGGACTCGCGGATCCATCGACGACGGTTGGGGGATCATTGACGGACGTGACCGTGATATTCACTGTAGCTGGCGCACTATCGACAGTTCCATCGTTAGCGACGAACGAGAACGAATCGGTACCGTGGAAATTGATCGCGGGAATGTACGTGAATGTGCCGTCGAGATTGACCGTCAAGGTGCCGTGTGTTGGCAGAAGTGATCCCGCTTTGAACGTCAGCGGATCTGCGTCCAAGTCGGCTCCAGTCAATTGCCCGTTGAGCGGTTTGTCTTCGGGCGTGACAGCGCTGGCGGGAGTTGCTACGGGCGCATTGTTGGTAATTAGCGGTACGAACGTCGTCAACAAACTTCGTTCTTCCAGTCCCTCGACATGCAGGATTGACGCAGTTCGGATTTTTCGTGGAGCAACTGCGAAGTAATTGCGAACGGCGAGATGTAGCCAACGACTCCACGAGCAATCCGGCATTTCCCCAACTCCTACCCGATCGACCTGATGGGTTCGATGCGGCAATTTGAACAACAGTGGTGCGACAGACTTTTCCAACAAAACAAGTTTGACTGCGACGCAATTCTTTCAGTCGCCCGTATAAGTCAATGACGGGATCAGCCGGAATGCATTATTACTCCCGCAGGAGTGGCCGTCGTATCTGCAATTCGTGATCACCATTCGAAATGTGGCATTTTCAACCCCGAAAGGTAAAGTGTCTGGTTCCGACCTGGTTCGACACTTCGAACTGAGAGCGGATAACGTTTACAGCATCGACTTTGGAACTCCAACGAGTGATTGAGCTGCCAGGGAAAATTGTCAACTC